>JBEDEU010000046.1:0-11376 GCA_041175585.1 Pseudomonadota bacterium
GAACCGGCCGGGATCAGTTCGCCGCCGTAGGCTTTAACGCCTAGACGTTTCGATTCTGAGTCGCGACCGTTGCGGGTAGAGCCCCCGCCTTTTTTCTGTGCCATGCTTTACTCCTGGTGCTGTCCGTGATTCGATGAAACAGGCAATTAAGCCTTGATCTCACCAATGAGAATCTCGGTGTAGTTTTGACGGTGGCCCTGATGCTTCTGATAGTGCTTGCGACGACGCATCTTGAAGATCGTGACCTTAGCGTGGCGTCCTTGCGCAAGAACTGTAGCTTTAACCACTGCGCCAGCCACAAGCGGGGTGCCAATCTTTAATTGGTCGCCTTCGCCTACGGATAACACCTGGTCTAGCGTAATCTCTTGCCCAATGTCTGCCGGTATCTGTTCTATTTTAAGTTTTTCGCCAGTAGCAATGCGATACTGCTTGCCACCAGTTTTTACGACCGCGTACATGGGTTAACCTCTTGTTTTAGTGCAAATGGAATCTCGGCAAAACGCCGAGCCAGACATATTAGCGTCTAACCACTTGAAAGTCAAAAGAAAGTCTCGTGCATAAGCTCTCAAATCTGCTGGCCCCCGTGGCTCAGGACATGGCTGCAGTTGATGCCGTGATCCGCTCCCGCCTCAATTCCGAGGTCGTGCTGATCCGTACGATCGGCGACTACATCATCGGGGCTGGCGGTAAGCGCATGCGTCCAGCGCTGGTCCTGTTGGTCGCGCAGGCCCTGGGGTATCGGGGGGATCACCAGCATTTGATGGCTGCCGTGGTCGAATTCATACACACGGCGACCCTGCTGCACGACGACGTGGTCGATGAATCTGCCCTGAGGCGAGGTCGCAGCACGGCCAATGCAGTATTTGGCAATGCTGCGAGTGTCTTAGTGGGCGATTACTTGTATTCCCGTGCTTTTGAGATGATGGTCGACGTCGACGACATGCGGATCATGCAAATTATGTCGGGTGCGACGACAGTCATCGCCGAGGGCGAGGTCCTGCAGTTGCTCAATGTCCATGATCCGGACGTATCCGAGGCGCGCTATCTGCAAGTGGTGCGGTTCAAAACGGCCAAGCTCTTTGAGGCCGCTGCAGAGGCTGGTGCGGTTTTAGCTGGCGCAACCCCTGCGCAACGTGATGCCGCTGCTGCATATGGTCGCCACATTGGGACGGCTTTCCAGTTAGTGGATGACGTGCTCGATTACAGCGGCGATGTGGGTGCTTTAGGTAAAAACGTCGGTGACGACCTGCGGGAGGGTAAGCCAACATTACCCTTGATTCGTGTCATGGAAGTTGGCACTCACTATCAAAAAGAGCTTGTTAAAAAAGCGATTGAGAACGGAGAGGCTGATTTTGATGCGGTCGCGCAAGCCATCCATGACACCGGTGCGCTCGAGCATGCCCAGCGCAGCGCGGTGGCTGAGGCCGACTTGGCCAGGCAGGCGTTAGAGGCGTTTCCGCATTCGGCCGCCAAAGAGGCACTCTTGGCGTTTTGCACTTTCGCAACCGACCGCGATCGATAGGCCTGAACCTTCGCGCTTGGCTCGTGTTGGAAAGAGCCTTGGTGAGGTGCGTATTTTAAAAATTGATCGCGTAACGCAAGGCTAGCAAGCGACTCTGCGTAAAACCGTTGGTTGTTTCCATGTCTCGGCCATATTGCAAGGAAAACCTGCCAACGTTGGTGTAGGCGAGCAGACTTAGAAGAAATCGTTGGGTCTTGATCTCATTATTTTGGTAGAGGCCATTCGTTGTGGTGCCGCCGCCGCTCACATAAAAATAACTCGCGCCGGCGGTGAAGGTTTGGTTGATTTTGTAGACAGGTCCAAGCTGAAGCGTTGTCAGCGGTTTCTGGTTTAACGTGAGGTTTGTCGCGGAGCCGCACGCCGCCGCACAGCTACTATTTGCCCCAAACCAACGCGTATCAACCGCGATCATGCCATCTAAGTCGCCGACGATTGGCTTTTGAAAGGCCAATTGCAGGTCAAGACGGTAGCGGTTTTCTCCCAGGTTAAACACTCGATCGTTTGCGTAATTGCCAGTCGGCAACGTTAAGAAACCCATCACACCGAAGTAGGTGCGCGTATTTCGGTTTGCGTAGGGCCATATTGCAGTCGCAAGCGACAGATCGGCGACCCCGCTTGCGCCACGCAGGTTTGAGAGTGAACCCCCAAGTTGCAGATCGCTGTAGGGCACCTGAACGAATGAGACCGCAGGTAAGCCCAATAACGAATAGCTTCTGGCTAAACGTAGGATGGCACTATTGCTCTCAATACGCGGGTCTCGTAGTGACGGCGTGGAGACAGCCGAGCCGTTCTTGTAGAACGTGTTGTTCTCAGTTCCGACGTATGAAAGCATCACGAACGTCTTGTCAGGTTGCGGCGCAACCACATCGTTGGGCTGAAGATCAATCGCGCGCGCGAGCGCGGGGAGCAGCAGAAGGCAAAAGACGACTGGCCTGAGCATCGGAGCTATCATAGGGGCGGCCGTTGCAAAGCGCTTCAAAATAGAATGCTTGATATTCACGCGCTTTAATGTACACCAATTGGCTAACGGTTTGATCTGGGGGGTAGATCAGCGGGCTATTGGTTCAGAAAACCACGAAAAAATGTTGTTGTGTTTGCTGCAAGCGTCTCATAGTGATAGCCGCCTTCCTGAACGATCACGGTCGGTAGTGCCAGCCCGGCAATTTCTTTGCCTAGCTTGCCAAAACCTTTTGTCGTTACCGCGACTTTGGATTGGGGGTCGTCTTTGTACACATCAAAGCCGAGCGCAAACACCAGCGCATCAGGTTTATACGCCTTTAGTGCCTCAAACGCTCGAGAGACATTCTCAAAAAAGATTTCCTCAGTGGCGCCATGTGGCATAGGCAAGTTCAGGTTGAAGCCTTCACCTTTCTCTATACCTGTTTCATCGTCAAAGCCCGCTGTGGCGGGATAGAAGTTTGTGGGATCGCCGTGAACAGAAATATAAAAAATATCATCGCGACCATAGAAGATTTCTTGGACCCCTTGTCCATGATGCATGTCGGTGTCAAGAATGACAATGCGCTTGTATTTTTCTCGCAGTAGTTCAGCGGCTATTGCGGCGTTGTTGATATAACAAAACCCACCCGCAGCGTCCTTGCGGGTGTGATGGCCGGGCGGACGGCAAAGCGCGTAGGCACTCGAGTCGCCCCCAAGCACTGCACGGGTTGCTGCGATTGCGGACTGAGCGCCCCAGTAGGCGGATGTCCACGTGTGTTCGCCGACAGCTGCGCTGCCATCGGCTAAATAGCGACCGGCTTCGCCCAAGATCCCGCGCAGGGCATTGGGCTCTCGTACAAACACGTTTGGAATCACTTCGTCACCCCAATCCGGTCCAGCCTCCTTCCATCTGGCATGCGCGGTTTGCAGGAATTGGAGGTATTTCGGGTCATGAACCATCAGCAGAGGCGCCATGCCAGCATCAACAGGTTGTGTCACGGGTAAACCTAGTGCTGCCAAGCCTTTCAGGATTTGAACCGATCTCTCAGGTATTTCTTGTGGCACACGCATCTGCCCACGCGAAAAATAGGTCGTTGGGTGATGGAGTTGTTGATTAGGATGGAAAAAAGATTTCATCAGAGTGCCTTACCGGAGTTCAGAATATTTGTTGGACGAAGCGAGACTGCTGTTGATCATACTGAGTCGTCCGACTCGTGTCGATGCTAGGGTAAAACGTGACTTGCAACCAACGCGAGCCTGATGTCTACTTAGGACACCGGAGTGGATCGGGCTGCGTGCCTGTGTCACCAAGGCTTAAAAAATATACAGGAGACTAGAGATGAATTTCAAAAAATCGGTTTTGGCGATGATTTTTGCCGGAGCTTTTGTAGCAAGCGCTCAGGCCCAGGCCCCAGCCGAGGTAAAACTTGGGCTAGTGACCATCTTGTCTGGTCCTGCTGCTTCGCCCTTTGGTGTGCCCGCTCGTAACGCTGCCGAATTAATGCTCGAACAGTTCAACGCCGGCACAGCGCCAGCCCCCTACAACAAGAAAGGTTTCGGCGGCAACGTTGTTAAGCCACAGTTGATCGATGAAGCAGGCACGACGACGAGCGTTGTGACCGAATATCGCAACCTGGTTCAGCGCGATAAAGTCGACTTAATCGTTGGCTATATCTCGAGCGGCAACTGTTTGGCGATTACGCCGGTTGCTGAAGAGCTTAAGACTGTCACTCTGCTATTTGATTGCGGCACCCCCCGTATTTTTGAAGACGGAAAAAAGAACTACGTCTTCCGCGCAGTGAACCACGCTACAGCTGATAGTGCTGGTTTAGTGCGTTACCTGAAGGCAAAAAAGCCTGACGTTAAGACCTTCAGCGGCATTAACCAAAACTACGCTTGGGGCCAAGACTCTTGGAACGACTTTGAAGCTGCAATGAAGCAGCTCTATCCGCAGTCTGCGGTCAAGACATCGCAAATGCCTAAGTTGTTTGCGGGTCAATACAGCGCGGAAATCTCTGCACTGATGGGTAGCAAGTCTGAAGTCGTGCACACCAGTTTCTGGGGCGGCGACCTCGAGGCATTTATTTTGCAGTCGGTTCCACGCGGTCTCTTTAAAAATAGCGAAGTGGCACTGATCGCTGGTGAAACTGCAATGTTCCGCTTGGCAAGCAAGATTCCGGATGGCACGATCATCGGTGCGCGCGGACCCTATGGCGTTTTTGCTCCCGACACTCCTTTAAACAAGTGGTTCCGTGACGCCTTTATCGACCGCTATAACGTCGCACCTAACTACACCGCATACCAAATGGCGCATTCAATCATGGCAGCAAAACTCGCCTATGAGAAAGCGATGGATGCGAATGGTGGCAAGAAGCCGACAACGGAAGAGCTCGCAGCAGGGCTGCGTGGGCTGACATACGAAGGCCCTGGCGGCGTGCATAAGTTCTCTCTGAACAATGGCCACCAAGCTGTTTCAGAGACTGCGTATGGACGCACGAAGCTTGTAAACGGTCAAATGACGATCGTTGACATGATGCGCTTCCCAGCCGAGCAAGTGATGCCGCCTGATGGCGTCAAGAGCGCCGACTGGATCGCCGGCGGAATGAAGGCTAAGTAAGCTTGCTTTGATTTAACCTTCAAAGGCTAGGGCGGTGTCGACGACACCGCCCGGTATAAACACATGATGTCGCAAATAATGATCGTTCTCGTGGACGGGCTGAATTACTCGGCCTGGTTGTTCTTGTCTGCCGTCGGCCTCACGCTCATCTACGGTGTGATGAAGATTGTCAACGTCGCGCACGGCAGCTTTTATGCGTTGGGCGCGTACATGGCCGCCTCGGTTGTTGGCATATGGACTGCTAATGGCTATCCACCCTACCTGTCTTATCTCGCGTTGCTGGGTGCTGCAATCCTGGGGGGCTTTGTTGTCGGGCCTTTGCTCGAACGCTTCTTATTGCGTTATCAGTACGAGAAAGACGAGGTCGTGATTTTATTAATTACGTATGCGCTCTTTTTGGTGATGGAAGACGCACTGAAACTTGTGTGGGGAGTCGACCCTTATTTCATTTCAGAGCCGTATGAATACCTCGGCAACTTCTCCATCGGGGATATGTCCTATCCCAACTACTACTTGCTGATGTTGGGACTCGCATTGATTGTGGGACTGATACTCACACTGGTTTTGAACAAGACGCATTTTGGCCGCATGTTAATCAGCGTTATTTACGACCGTGAGATTAGTGCTGCGATGGGAATCGACGTAAAGAAGATTTTTATTTTGACGTTTGGTGTCGGGTGTTCGCTGGCAGCCATTGCAGGTGCGTTTACCGCTCCCACGATTTCTGTCTCGCCCGGGCTGGGCGTTGAAGTAATCGTTTTGTCATTTGCTGTTGTTGTGACCGGCGGCCTAGGCAGCTTGCCAGGCGTGGCACTCGCGGCGTTCATCATGGGGCTGGTACGCGCATTTTGTATTCATTACGCGCCCCAGCTTGAATTATTCGTGATCTTCAGTGTGATGGCGTTAGTGCTTGCTTTTAGACCGCGAGGGCTCTTCAGCTTGGCCGAAGCGAGAAAAATATGATGCTCGATAAAATGACATTACGTTTTGGCATTGTCCTGCTGGTGATGATGGCGCTGACGCCTTTCATTCCCCAGTGGGCCTTGTTTATATTAACCATCACTGGTGCAAATGGTTTAGTCGTTCTGGGGCTGATGCTATTTTTGCGTGCGGGCCTCGTGTCCTTTGGCCAGGCGCTGTTCTTCTGTGCGGGCGCATATACGACAGGCTTACTTGCTTTGACGCTAGGCTTGCGAGAAATGTTTGTTCTGCTTCCCTTGAGCGCAATCGTGGCGGGGTTGCTAGCCTATCTCTTGGGTTTTCTGCTTGCTAAATATCGTGCAATTTTCTTTGGCTTACTTTCCCTCGCGTTTTCGATGATTCTGTATGGGCTCTTGGTTAAAACCGAAGCCTTGGGCTCGACTGATGGGTTCAACGTTCCCGCCGTGACGATTTTGGGCTGGGCGCCAGCGTCTGATCAAGTGCGTCAAGCCGTATTGGGCGTCACGAGTGTGATCATCATTATCTGTGTTGCGTTTGTGAATGGATTGCTCAAGAGCCCGCGTGGCCTGCTATTAACCGCGATCCGTGACAATGAAATACGCGCAGAGTATATGGGCGCATCCGCACGTCGAACGATCCATCTCATCTATGTGATTGCTGGAGTTCTCTCTGGCTTTGCTGGTGCAATTGCTGCAATTGCAGTGGGTCATATTGACCCAGCGATGGCGTTCTGGACTACGTCGGGTGAATTTATTTTCATCACGATCTTGAGCGGTATTGGCAGTGTGGCGGCGCCGTTTATCGGTGCGCTAGTGTTTGGCATCATCCACAGCATTGCATTTTCTTATTCGCCCAACACGTGGCAAGGTCTAATCGGCCTATCGCTTATTTTTGTGATTCTGCTTTTGCCAAATGGTTTGTGGTCACTGGTGAATAAGTTCAAGCGGGGGCAGTCATGAGCGAAATCATCCTGCATGCCAAGGGCTTGAACAAAAGCTTCGGCGCAGTTGTAGCTGCGGCCGAGATTGATGTGGCTGTGCCTGCTGGCGCATGCGTTGGCTTGATTGGGACTAACGGTGCCGGCAAGACGACGTTTGTCAACATGATTACCGGGTATCTTAAGCCCGATTCAGGCACTGTCGAGTTTAATGGACGCGATATCACGCAATTGCCACCGCGCGAGATCACTCAATTAGGAATTTGTCGCTCGTTCCAGATCCCGCAGCTCTACAACACGCTGACTGCGTTAGAGAACCTGGAGGTCAGCTTCGGAATCGTTTCTCTGATCGCGAACAAAGGCAGTTTGTTTACGCGTACCGAACGTGTGATTCCAGGCTACGACAAGACCATTCGGCAACTGGCCGAAGAGTCGCTAGAACATTTTGGCTTGAGCGCGTATCGCGACAAAGTGGCACGGGTGCTGCCAGGGGGCGTGCGTAAGCTGTTGGACATTGCGATGGCCATGGCAATGCGGCCCAAAATTTTGTTGCTGGATGAGCCCACAAGTGGCGTTTCCACTGAAGAAAAATTTCAGATCATGGAAATGGTGATGCATGCCGTGCGAAAGGGAAACACAACGGTTCTGTTTGTTGAACATGACATGGAAATCGTGAGTAAGCATGCCGAGCGTGTTCTTGCCTTTTACGAAGGCCGCATCATCGCAGATGCTGCTCCGGAAGTAGCGCTAAAGGATGAGCGAGTTGTGAAATACATCGTCGGCAAAACCCATGCTGCGACTGTTGAGCAGGAGCAATGAGATGCTGAAAATCTCTAATCTCAACGTTTCAATTCAATCTGTTGATATTTTGCGGGATGTATCGATTCAGGTCGACACAGCTTCGATGGCGGGGTTGGTCGGCCGCAATGGCGCGGGAAAGACGACCCTGATCAAGAGTGTGATGGGTATTCTTAAGCCTAAATCTGGAACGATTGAGTTTGACGGTGTTGACTTGATTCAGACGCCGATCAATCTACGTAATCGTCTTGGTATTGGCTATATGCCTGAAGATCGCCGACTTATTCCTGATTTGACAGTGGAAGAAAACATTCTTGTGCCGGCTTGGGCGAACCAGCAAATCGACGCGCAAAAACGGCTCGCCTATGTGTACGATTTGATTCCCGAATTACGCGCGTTCGCGCCTCGACGAGGGCAGCAGTTGTCGGGTGGGCAGCAAAAACTTGTCGCGTTGGGCCGTGCGCTGATGATCGGAACGAAACTGCTGTTGCTTGATGAGCCATTCGAGGGTGTTGCCCCCGCGCTTGCGCAACGGTTAGCTGAAGTCATTAGTCGTCTCAAGGACGAGGGGATGGCTGTGATTTTTTCAGAATCCGACCTTCAGTACTCGGAGCACTTGGTTCAAAAGGTCTACAGTATTGATCGAGGTGCTGTTACTGAGCGGCCGTTAAAGCCACGCCTTTGATCATCAGGCGATAAAGAAAACGTTTCTGTTCCGGATCGTAATCAGCGTTCGCTTGATGCATCACGGCTTGGTTATCCCAAATGACCATATCGCCCACTTGCCATTGGTGGCGATATTCATAACGGGCGTTGGTTGCACGTTGATATAGGTCTTCGATCAAGGCGTAGCCCTCATCTGCACCCATGCCATCGATTCCCTCCATGCGGCCCGTATTCAAATACAGAGCTGGCCGTCCGCTACCAGGATGACGAATCACGATAGGCTGTAATGCGGTTGGGATTTTTGCGAGATCCTCAGGGCTGAGCTTGGTCAGTTCACGCGGGCTACGACTGCTTTGATGCACATGTAGTGACTTAAGATTTTTAATGGTGTCCTTAAGAGATGCAGGCAAGTCATCATAGGCTTGGCGGACATCGACAAACTGTGTATCGCCTCCAGTTGGCGGAATTTGTAGCGCATGTAACGTGGTCGCTTTCGGAGGACAGCGGTCGTTAGAGTGATCTGTGTGATAGTTCTCTCCCCGCACTTGAAGCTTGCCATTTTTGCGAGGCAGGTCGTCCGTTGAATTGCAGCCGACCATGGGATAGTCTGGCAGCACATATTTTTTTAACTGCTGATCCATCAGTTCGCCAAAGATTTCGGCAGCAGCCATGAACTGCGGCGGCGTCAGGGCTTGCTTACGAAATACCAACACAGCGTATCGTGCGAGGAGTGCATTAAGTTGTTGTTTTGTCGCGGTTGTCGTTGATTCTCTGAGATCGATGCCAGAGATTTCAGCGCCAAATTCTTTGCGGATCGGATGAATGATCAAGGTCATGAAGCTCTCAAGTAGCTAGGGCTATTGTGCTGTGATGCCGGTTTGTTTTGCTACGGTGGCCCAACGGATGAGGCCGTCATGAACGAGCTTTTTAAATTCTGCAACGCTCATGGGCTTTGGCTTTCCTCCGTCAGCAGCAAGAAAATCGATCAGGTCTTTTGAGGTTAGCGCCTTATTCACCGAAGCGTTAATGAATTCCTGTATGGCGGGATCGACATTAGCCGGACCTAGTAGTCCCCACCACTGCTGAATCTCGTAGCCATTGATTCCGGCTTCTTGGAAGGTTGGCATGTCCGGAGCGGCATCAGAGCGCTGGGTACTTGTCACTGCGACACCGCGCAGCATGCCATTTCGTATTTGCGGCAATACCTGTGTCATGCTTCCGATTGAGAATTCAATATGCCCGCCCATGGTGTCGGTCATGGCGGGGCTGCCCCCTTTATATTGAACTGCATTCATCTTATTACCCAGTGCTTGGCTCAGCATGACGCCCGCGAAGTGCTGGATGCTACCCACGCCAGTCGCGCCGTAATTTAAGTTTGGCGTCGCTCTCAAGTATTCAAAATACTCTCGCGCATCTTTGCCGGGCGATTTGGGCTTGGCGGCTAACGCTAGCGGCACTTCTCCAATCATTGCGATCGGAGTGAAGTCTTTGACTGGGTCAAAAGGTAAGTTGTTGGCAACTGCAGGCGCCATTGTAAAAGTTGAGGAGCCTACGAGCAGTGTGTAACCATCATTGCGTTGTTTGGCAACATAGGCTGCACCGATCGCCGTACCCGCGCCCGGCTTGTTTTCAATGACGACGGGTTGACCCCATTGCGCCGTGAGTTGCTTTGCCAATTGACGCGCAACGATATCGTTGGAGCCGCCAGGAGCAAACGGTACGACTAATGTGACAGGCTTTTCAGGGTAGGCGCACCAAGCGCTGGGAGCAATAAAAAAACTTAGGCCGCATATCAAGTTTGTAAGTAGCTGGGCGATTGGTTTCATCTCATTATTTCTCTAGTCAGAGCCGACACACAATACTATGATAGGTCAACTTGTGGAATAGTTTGGAGCAGGAAATGAAAGCAGCATGGTATGAAAAAAACGGGGAAGCAAAAGACGTCTTAATCCTTGGGGAACTGCCCACGCAAGAGCCTGGTCCAGGCGAGGTTCGCGTCAAGGTGCATGTGTCCGGTGTTAACCCGTCCGATGTGAAATCGCGTCGGAATCGCCCTATTTATGCTCCTAAAATCATCCCGCACAGTGATGCGGGTGGCGTGATCGACGCAGTAGGTGCCGGTGTGCCGACAGCACGTATTGGCGAAAGGGTTTGGACTTGGAATGCACAGTATCAGCGCCCATTTGGTACCGCGGCTCAGTACGTTTGCTTGCCCCAAGCGCAGGCGGTCAAATTGCCTGATCATGTCAACTTTGACGGTGCTGCATGTATGGGCATCCCCGGATTGACCGCGTATGAGGCAGTGCGACGTTGCGGAGAAATCGCGGGTAAGACTGTACTTGTAATAGGTGCTGCCTCGTCAGTCGGACATTACGCGGTGCAGATGGCGGCGCTTAAAGGCGCACGTGTAATTGGCACAGTGAGTTCAGAGACCAAAGCTGCCCATGCGCGCGCGGGTGGCGCTGTCGAGACGATTAACTATAAGACTGAGAATGTTGCAGAGCGCGTGAAGGCACTGACAGAAGGTCGCGGCGCTGATGCCATTATCGATATGGATTTCTCGACAACGACAGACCTGGTGCGAGATGGTGCGCTGGCCCCACACGGTACCGTAGCTTGCTTTGGCTCGAATAAGGTTGAGCCACCATCCATCCCTTTCCGTCTTTGTCTAACGACAAGTCTAAGCCTGCAGTTTTTTCTTGTGTATGAGCTCACATCTGCAGAGCGTGCAAACGCCTTAGCTGGGCTCTGTGGCTTGTTGCAGTCAGGGAAGCTTACGCACGCGATAGGCGCACGTTTTAAGCTTGATGAAATTGTTGCTGCCCATCAGGCTGTTGAGCAAGGACAGGTGATGGGTAACGCCGTTATCGATATTGCTTAAGGCTGTTGTCCGGCCCGCAGTAAAAATCGCTCATTCAGATCGTCGAAATTCTTACAGCCGATCTGAGTGAGTAC
>JBEDEU010000047.1:0-11196 GCA_041175585.1 Pseudomonadota bacterium
TGGGCTTCAAATAAAGCAGTTGCCGGCTGCAATCGCGACGGGAAACATCCAGCAGGGAACCATGCAGGGGAAGTTGAACGGGGTGATGCCGGCGACAACGCCCAAGGGCTGACGCAACGTCCAGTTGTCGATTCCGGTAGATACTTGATCAGTGAAATCGCCCTTTAGTAACTGTGGAATGCCACAGGCGAACTCGACGATATCGATCCCGCGCATGACTTCGCCCTGGGCATCCGTAAAGACCTTGCCGTGCTCCTGCGTAATGATTGAGGCCAGTTCGTCTTTGCGTGCGTTGAGCAAAGCTAAAAAGCTATTCATGATCCGCGAGCGACGCAGCGGTGGCGTATCAGCCCAGGCGGCGAAGGCGCTCTTGGCACTGGCGACTGCAGCGGCAACTGTTTCGGTCGAGGCAAGTTCCACCTTGCGCGACGCCTGGCCCGTTGCAGGGTTAAAGACGTCCTGACTGCGCGCGCCGGCGACGGCGACAGGTTTGCCTTGAATCCAGTGTGAGGCGAGGGCGGGAATGGCGGGCATCGGAGGCTGCTTGGACATGCTGAATCCTTTAGTGTTCGCAAAATCAAGAAATAATCGCTTTCCGTATTGTAAGACGCTGTAGGATGGGTGCGGTGAGAATCCGCTGGGTAATTGTTCGTTCTGCTTGATCTTGGTTAAACTTTGTCTTTCCTTCGGAGCGATCCCCCATTATGAGTCTGCCCCTGTCCGGCAAAGTTGCCTTAGTCACCGGAGCCGCTCGCGGCATTGGACGCGCCTGCGCGCTTAAACTGGCATCGGCCGGTTGTGACATCATCGCCAATTACTACAACAGCTCGGATGAAGCTGAAGCGGTCTGTGCAGAAGTGCGTGCGATGGGTCGCCGTGCGATCGCCGTGCAAGCCAGCGTCGGCGTGCCTGACAGCGTGGCTGAGATGTTCGAGATCATCACCAAAGAATTTGGTCGTTTGGATATTGTGATTAGCAACGCAGCCTCGGGTGTCTTGAAGCCAGCGATGGATATGACCCTCAAGCATTTCCGCTGGTGTCTTGAAACTAACGCATTCGCAGTCAATCTACTGGCCCAACATGCGGCCCCGCTCATGAAAGATGGCGGGCGCATCATTGCTATGTCAAGCCTGGGTGCCCAACGTGCGATGCCGCATTATGGGTTTATCGGCGCCTCCAAAGCGGCGTTAGAGTCGCTGGTGCGTTCGCTTGCCCAAGAATTGGGCCCTCGTGGCATCCGGGTCAACACTGTCTCGGCTGGCGTGGTCGACACCGATGCTTTAAGTCATTTTCCGAATCGGGATCAGGTGTTGTCTGAGTTCGCTGCGCGTACGCCAGCGGGCCCGAGTCTGCTGCCAACGAACGTTGCCGATGCGGTCTATTTGTTGTGTCTGCCCGAGGCGGCTTGGGTCAATGGCCACACCCTTGTGGTGGATGGCGGCTTTGCGATTTCGGGTTGATCACGATGGCATTTGAATCAGGACTTTCCGGCAAGGTTGCAATCGTCACAGGCGGTTCGCGTGGGATTGGTCGCGCAATCGTCGAATTGTTGGCGAGCCAAGGTGCGAACGTGACGTTCTTTTACAGAGGTAACCAGGCAGCTGCTGACGAGGTTGTTGCTGCCGTGCAGGCACAAGGCGGTCAGGCAAGTGCCATGCAGGTTGATGTAAGTGACTCCGCGGCCTGCGCAGCCGCTGTCGATGCCGTTGCTGAGCGCTGCGAACGGATTGATATTCTGGTGAACAATGCTGGCATCGTGCGCGACAATTTGATGGCGGCGATGGAGGACGACGAGATTTCGGATGTTCTCAACACTAACGTCGGAGGTGTTTTTAATGTCACCCGCCCCGTTATTCCTTACATGATGTCCCAGCGTTCGGGGCGCATTGTTAATTTGTCATCGGTCGCCGGTAACAAAGCGGGTAGAGGGCAGGCAAATTACGCCGCAAGCAAAGGCGCGGTCGATGCTTTGACGCGTGCGTTGGCCGTTGAGCTGGCACCCCGCAAAATCTTGGTCAATGCAGTGGCGCCAGGTGTGATTGAAACAGAGATGTCACAGCAGGTCCGTGATCTGGCGGAAGACGAGGTTAAGCGCAATATCCTCCTCAAGCGCTATGGACAGGCGCAAGACGTGGCAAATGCCGTTGGATTCCTGGTGTCAGATCTCGCCACTTATGTGACAGGACAGGTGCTCTATGTGGATGGCGGCTTTAAAATGGGCTAATCGGCCCGTTTTTACCCCCGTCTTGGCGCTTTTCAGGGCGGGATTTCCCTGATACTTGGGTTAAAATGACGCGCGCTGACACATATTTGGAGTAAATCATGGCTGAAGCAGTCATCTCGAAAGAAGAAATCATGGCGGTTTTCCCAACCGTCCAAAAAACGATGGCCGATGCATTAGGCTGCGATGTCGATGACATCAAACTCGACGTATCCTTGATCGAAGGCTTGGATGCTGAATCGATCGATTTTCTCGATATGGTGTTTCGCCTTGAGCGCGCCTTCAAAATCAAAGTGCCACGTGGCAAGATTATTGAAGACGTCCGCGGCGATATGGCCGTTGCTGACTTTGAGCAAAACGGCATCTTGACTGAAAAAGGTTTGGCCCGTTTGCGTGAATACCTGTCCGAAATCGACGCGTCGCGTTTCAAAACTCCAATGCGTGTTGACCACATTGCACGCTTGTACACGCCAGAAACCTTCTGCAAGCTAGTGATCCGCGCTCAGCGTGCATCACAAGCCGCTGGCTGATGGTTCTCGACGGGGCGAGTGCCGTCAAGGCCTCGCCAAACGGTCGCTTCGCCGCATTTTCGTTTGTCGACCGCATTACCAGTATTGAAGGGGTCGTCCGCGTGAGCGGCCTCTATACGATCCCCAGCACTGTTTCGCACTTCCCGGTTAGCTTGGTGGCCGAAGCCATTGGTCAGCTTGCTGCGTGGATTGGTATGTCTGCAGTTGGCTTTACCCATCGCCCTGTTGCGGCGTTGGCGGGCGATACGCGCATGCACCGCCTCCCCAAGCCAGGCGAAACGCTCGAACTGATTGTTGATATTGAGTCCTGCGATGCAGAAGCGATTCAATACAAGGGACGTGCATTGGTTGATGGGCAGTTGGTTCTTGAGCTGCAGGATACGCTCGGATCGATGCTCGACATTCATGAGTTTGATACGCCAGAAGCACTCGCTGCCGATTTTGAAGTACTAAAGACCACAGGACGAGCGCCTGGTGCTTTTGGTGGTGTCCCACAGCCAGCGTTAACCGACATCCCCAGTGACCGATCGGATCGGCTAGAGGCAACGCTTGCCGTACCAGAGCAAGCCCCGTTTTTTGAAGATCACTTCCCGTCGCGCCCCGTTTATCCCGCAACGCTCTTGCTTTATGCGCAGCAGCAATTGGCGCAGCGACTCGCTCAGGCTCAGGCTGGCTGCCCGGTGCGAGTATGCCGTATTACGAACGTCAAGGTACGCGCTTTCACAGCGCCCGGCGCGTCGCTTGTCTTGTCCGCAGAGGCAGCAACGCCTGGCGAGAGCGATATAGAACCTATTCTGATTAAAGTTGGTGCGGCAGCAAATGGTCGCACAATAGCTGGTGCCAAAATGTTTTTTGCTCCAGATTCCGGAGAATCCGCATGACCGCAAGACGTCGCGTAGCGATCACAGGCATTGGGCTCGTTACCCCAGCAGGACTTGATGTGGCATCTACTTGGGCGCGTGTTAAAGCGGCAAAGGGCTGTGGCGGTCCCATCACGCTTTTTGATGCGTCGGGGTTTTCGACACGTATCGCAGCCGAGGTGAAGGGCTTCGACAGTTTGCCGCCGATCGATGATCGCAAGCTTCTTAAGTATGCGAGCCGTGCGCATCGTTTTGCGCTGGCGGCCGCAGATCAAGCGATTGCGGATGCTGGCATTCGACCCACACAGCAAGACGCAGCACGTTGGGGCTGTGTGGTTGGTGCGGGCATGATGACGATTGCACACCCTGAAATTGCTGCGATTCAAAAAGCGGCGGCTCCCGATGGTGATTTTCAGGCGAACGGTATTTTGGAAGAGCCTGTTGCGAACGATGTGATGGCTTTCAGCCGCAGTTTGTCGACTGCGGGAATTTCATTGTTGTTGCGCCGTTTTGGGATACGTGGCTACGCATCGAGTGTGCACACTGCGTGCGCCTCGGGCGGACAGGCAGTTGGTACTGCCCTTCGCCTCATTCGCCGTGGTGTTGCAGATCGTGTGCTGACAGGCGGTTTTGATTCAATGATCTCGCCAGTCGGTCTGTCAGGCTTCTGTCTGTTGTCGGCCGTGTCGCCCGATAACGACAACCCAGAACGTGCGAGTCGCCCGTTCGATCTGACGCGCAATGGATTTTTGCTCGGCGAGGGTGCAGGCTTTCTCGTGCTTGAAGAGTGGAATAGTGCGGTACAGCGCGGTGCCACGATCTATGCTGAGCTCGCGGGTGACGGCAACTCTCTGTCCTCATACCGGATCACAGATTCGCATCCGTCTGGAGATGGTCCGATACAGGCGATGCGTCGTGCGATTGCCGATGCGGGTGCCGATCAATCGGACATTGATTACCTGAATGCGCATGGCACCTCAACGCCGATGAATGATCGTAGCGAATGTGCGGCTGTCAATGTTGTGTTTGAAGGGCGTGCAAAAGAAGTTGGCGTCAGTTCAACGAAAAGCGTGATGGGGCATTTGATTGCCGCTGCGGGCGCTGTTGAAGCAGGAATTTGTGCGCTGGCGATTCGCGATGGTTTGATGCCCCCGAACGCCAATTTGCAACAGCTCGACCCAGACTGCGACGTCAATATTGTGCGTGATGCGCCGCGCCCTGCACGAATTGGTATGGCGCTTTCGAATTCTCTTGGATTTGGCGGCAGCAACAGTTGTCTGGCTTTCCGCAATCCCGAAGAAACCGCAGCGTTAATCGCTGCAGGACGGTAATTGAAATGAGTCGAATCGTAATCACCGGAAATAGCGCGATTTGCGCTGCAGGCTTGGATCCCGCCGCCATTGTTGACACACTGGCAGCTGGTCGTTCGATGGTTGGGCCCATCGCGGGTTGGGATACAGAAAAATGGCCAGCGAGCCAAGCGGCTGAAGTGCCGGACTACAACGGTGGCAAGCTCCTAGGAGATCGCAAGCTGCTGAAGCTTGTGCGACGCTCTGACGTATTCGGTATTTACGCGGGCACGCAGGCGATTGAACAGGCTGGGTTACCTGAGCATACCGGAGCGCTTGATGAGGCGACTGCCGCCGAGTATGCGGACCAGACGGGTTGTTACGTCGGTTCAGGCGGTGGTGCGTTTGAGGTGAACTATGATTTTTTCCCTCTGATGGCAGAAAGCGGGGATAGTCTCGCGACCTTTGGTAAAGAGTTGTCCAACACGGTCAATCCGATGTGGTTGTTACGCTCACTGCCAAATAACGTGTTGTGTCACGTCAGCATTCGTAATCAGTTGAAAGGGCCGAATGGCTGCATCACGAACCACACCACAAGCGGCATCCTGTCAGTCATTGAGAGTGCGTGGGCATTGCGTGAGGGTGATGCGCAACGTGTCGTGGCAATTGCGCACGATGCGCCGATTGAGCCTCAAACCTTGCTGTACCTGGATCAGGTTGGACTGGTTTCCAAAGATATTTTGCGTCCGTTCGACACGCGTCATGATGGCTGTGTGTTGGGCGAGGGTGCAGCGGCGCTCGTGCTTGAAACCGAGGCCAGCGCAAAAGAGCGTGGCGCGACGATTCTCGGTGAGTACCTTGGGGGCGGCGACGCGTCTGAGGGCGAGGGGATTTTTTGTATTCGCGACGATGGAGACGGCCTAAGCCGCGCCATAGAACTTGCATTGAAGGATGCGGGCCTCAAGCCGTCCGATGTGGGCATGATTGTTGCGCATGGAAATGGCACCGAACAATCGGATGCCTCTGAAACCGCAGCGTTGTTACGTGTTTTTGGTCAAGACATGCCGCCTGTGACGGCGAATAAATGGTCGATTGGACACTTGTTCGCTTCGTCCGGTCTGGTGGATGTTGCAATTGGTCTTGAGGCAGCTAGACGTGGCGTGGTGCCAGGCGTGGCGACTCTAGAGCAGCTTGCACCTTCGTGCACAGGGCTCAATATCAGCAAGCAAAATCGTGAGACGCGTAGCGACGTCGTCTTAGTGCTTTGCCGTGGCTTCGCGGGCACAAATGCTGCCGTGTTGCTGCGTGCAGCGCGTTAATCGAAGCGCCGGCGGTTTTAGTGACTGAGTCTGAACAACGTCTGCCTGACGGCTGTGCGGTAGACACCGTTGAGATCGAGCGGATCGCCCGTCTCATTGAGGCGATGCCTGACGAGCTCGATAAATTATTTTCTGCTACTGAAATTGCCGATGCAGGCGATGGGCCGGGTCGAGCAGCAAGCTTAGCGGCGAGATTTGCTGCCAAAGAGGCTTGTCTGAAGCTGTTCTCGGCTGAGACTGCGCTCAACACCATCACAGCGATGGATTTTTCGGTACGTCGCGACGAGTACGGTGCCCCGCATATCGAGGTGACGCCTGCCGCTGAAATTGTGATGGGCAGACATCTCGTTGCTGAAATAAAAATATCGTTGACCCATTCTGCAACAACCGCAACCGCGGTTGCGCTTCGAGTGCCCAAAGTCATTGTGCCTACGTGGGCTGGTAAGTTTATTTATCGATGGTTGCCATACCGTCGCCGTGTCATCCTTGAGAACCTAGAGCGTGTCTATGGCGGCAAGGTTGATGCTGGGCAGATAGAGCTTCTCGCGCAAGCGCACTATGGGCATCTTTGGTCCTTATTGACCGAACTTGTGAAGTTCCGATTCCTATCGGCTGAGCAAAAAAAGAACATGGTGCGTGTGCTCGGAGTGCCGGGCATGATTACAGCGTTCGAGGCTGGCAAGGGCTTATTGATCTTGACCGGACACTTTGGAAATTTTGAAGTGTCGACCGTTGCGGGTATTGAGCATTTCCCGCAAGTCAAAGGACGTATTCATTTTTTACGCCGCCCCATTAAGCCGCGTTGGCTAAGCGATATGTTGACGCGTCGTTTTAACGAGGCGGGCTTTGGTGTCGTGGGACGTCGTGGGTCCCTCGAAGAAATTGTGCAGACGATCGAAGGTGGGGATGCCGTGGTGTTTCCCTTCGATCAGTATGCACGACGCCCCGAGGGTATTCCAGTTGAGTTCTTTGGTCACACGGCCGGAACGTATAAAAGCATGGCGGTTATTGCGCTTGCGACAGGTGCGCCGGTGATACCAGCTTGCTCTTGGCGTGAGCCTGATGGCACCCACGTCCTAGAGTTCTTGCCTGCGCTGCCAGCAATCATTGATGAGGACGTCGGCGCAGAAATTCAACGCAATACCAGGGCATATAACCAGGCGCTCGAGTTGTTGATCGTCAGGCATCCCGAGCAATGGTGGTGGGTGCATCGCCGTTGGAAAACTCAGGCGCCTCGCAAAAAGCACGCATAATAAAAAAGCCTCGAATTCGAGGCTTTTTTACTGTTACACCGAAGAGTGCCTTGGGTGTTACGTTATTGCTGCTTGTTTGCTTCGTGCTTGTCGTACAAGTAACCGCCTAGGGCGCCTACAGCTGCGCCGCCGATGAGGCCCCAGACAGGGTTGCCGTCAGCCAGCAGTGCAATTCCAGTGCCGGCTGCTGCACCGATTGCGCCTCCGGACAGAGTGCGCTGTTGTGTGGTGTTCATGCCTGAGCAGCCTGTCAGCACTAAGGCTGCGCATACTGGCAAAGCGAGGAGAGTTTTCTTCATAATGAGTATTCCAAAGCGTTGAGTGACGGCCTAAGCAGTGCGGGAGCCAAGAGGCTTAGCCGCGCTTGCAAGGATACGTTTCGCCGAGGTATCGCAAAATGGTGTCTGCCGCTGACATCTGATTGAAACGCGCGTTCGCTGCAGTCCACTTTACAAAACCGTCAATGTATTGCTGCCGAGTATTACCTTTCGGTTCGAGGCAAATAAAGTTCGGTGCATTTTTTGGATGACGGCTGACGAGGTATGTTTCGTATACGCCTTGACCGAAGCCATGGCAGAAGTTTTGCGCAGCGACATCGGCTTTGTTGTTGCAATATGCGACATATTGTTCTGTCGTAGTTGACGCTTTGGGTGCTTGTTGTGCCATCGCTGGCGCGAAGCCAGCGATGCCAAAACAAAGACCAAGGACTGCGAGGTGCTTGTTCAATGTTTTCTCCGAGAAGTTAGGCTTTCTTAACCCAAGCATTACACCAGCCGGGGCCTGCAACCAGTTTGCCCGGGAAGATTGCACAGGTGCCATTGTCAGGACCTTTGGCTACGTAGAGCTGGCAGTTTGAGCACAGCTGGCCAGCGGCGTATTTTGGAAACTTAGCCTTGTCGACTGCAGTCGCTGCAGCTTTGTATCCAAGGCCGGCTGCTGCGGGTTCTGCTTCGCCGAGCATCGCTTGCGCCTGCGCTTGAGCGGATAGACCAAGGCCAGCCAGACTGGCTGACGAGTAAATAATGAACTGACGACGTGAAGGTTTCATTGTCTGTGTCCTAAAAGAGTAAAAAACTGCACGGTTAGTGGTGCAGATAATCAGATTTTAGTCAGTCTGCGTGTTTTTTGTCGAAATCCCACACTTCCTCAAACCCCATGAGTTTGGTGAGATCCGTAAAGTCATACAGATCGGTCGTCCCGCCCACAGACGAACCCGTGCTTTTGAATTGTTTGTAGACCTGCAGCATCGCCTGAACGCTTGCCAGCATGGCCGTGATCGGGAAAATCGCCAGCTTGAAGTTCAGCGCTTCGAGCTCGGCTTTGGTGAGGACTGGAGTACGGCCTTTTTCGACCATATTTGCCAGCAAGGGCTGATGGAATGTGCGTCCAATTGTTCGCATTTCCTCTTCTGTCTCAGGGGATTCCACAAACAGGATGTCGGCACCGGCTTTTGCATAGGCCTCGGCTCTTCGCAGGGCCTCGTCCAGCCCGAGTGTTGTGCGGGCGTCCGTCCGAGCAATGATCAGAAAATCTTTTGATTGACGGGCTTCGGCGGCAACACGGATTTTTTTGACCATATCTTCCATAGGAATGACACGGCGTCCCGGCGTATGGCCGCATTTCTTAGGAAACTCTTGATCTTCCAGCTGAATGGCTGAGGCACCTGCTAACTCATAGCCTTGAACCGTATGGCGCACGTTCAACAGACCGCCGTAGCCTGTGTCGCCATCCGCAACGAGAGGCGTGCGCGCCATTTTAGCCATTGAGCCGACACGGCCAACCATGTCGCTGTAGGTTGCCAGACCCGCGTCAGGCAGGCCCATGTGAGAAGCGACGGTACCAAAACCGGTCATGTACAGGGCTTCAAAGCCGAAACTGTCGGCTAAGCGCAGCGACACCATGTCGTAGACGCCCGGTGCTGTCACGAGTCCCGGTTGTTTGAGTCGTGCGTGGAGTTGAGCGGGTTTATTGTTTGACATAATTCAGAGTCTCGTAGGGTTTGTTTTGATAGTCGTAGGGCAGTGCGTTGACCTAATCGTAGCAGGAAGACCGCACCCCGTGCGGGCCGGACTGACGGCATCTGAGGACCGCTTGACCGGCACGCCTCAGTTCCTTACATTGGGAGGCTTGTTTCCTCCCATATTCAAAGACCCCCATGACGCAGATCACTGAAACCATCCACGAACTCAACCTACAGCTTGCTCGTCGCGAAACAACGCGTGAGGCGCTCGTGACGCGTGCACTCGAAGGTGCGGCCAAGGCAAGCGCCAAGAGCGTGTTTACCAAGCTTTACCCAGACGCAGCCTTGGCTGCAGCACGCTACGCTGATGCAGCGCAGGCGGCCGGGGTAGAGCAGTCTCCCCTTGCTGGTCTGCCCGTCTCGATTAAAGATCTGTATGGGGTTGCGGGTGAGACCACGATGGCAGGATCGGTGGTATGCGAAGGGGAGCCCCCGCAGACACATGATGCGCCAGTGATTGCGCGCTTACGCTCAGCAGGCTCAGCCATTATCGGCAAAACCAATATGACTGAGTTTGCATTCTCGGGGATTGGAATCAATCCACATTATGGGACCCCAGTTAATCCGACAGACCCCAAGGTTGCTCGGATTCCTGGTGGTTCATCTTCGGGTGCGGGCGTTTCGGTTGCCCTGGGTTTGGCTGTTGCTGGGTTGGGGTCGGACACGGGTGGTTCGATTCGTATTCCCGCAGCGCTCTGCGGCTTGGTTGGATTTAAATCTACCCAAAGTCGTGTGCCGCTCGACGGGGCGTTAGAGCTATCGCGTTCATTGGACACGGTTTGCGCCATGACGCGTAGTGTGCAAGATTGCATCACCGTCGATGGAATCTTGTCGGGTGAACAGTTGCTAGTGCGCCCACGCACGGTTGGTAGTCTGCGTTTAGCGGTCCCACAAACAGTTGTGCTGGACGGACTCGATGCGACTGTTGCGCAAGCGTTTGATCGCAGCCTATCCGCACTCTCGGCTGCAGGCGCTGAAATTGTAGAGATTCCTTTGGCTGAGTTAGCTGAGATTTCCAAAGTAAATGCTCCCGGCGGTCTCTCGCCGATCGAAGCGTACGCCGTGCATCACGAGCGGTTGGCACGCGCTAAAGAGGGCTTTGATCAACGCGTTGCGGCGCGGGTGGCGCTCGGCGCCGCAATTACCGCGCAGCAGTACATCGCTTTGTTGGACAAGCGCCGTGCCTGGATTACGAGCGTCGAGCGTGCAATCCAAGGCTTTGATGCCATTGTGTGTCCGACCGTGCCAACGATTGCCCCTGAGATTGCTCGCTTGATTGCCTCAGACGAGGAGTTTTTTAAGGCCAACGGTCAGATGTTGCGCAATACGTTCACGATTAACTTGCTGGACGGCTGCTCCTACAGCTTGCCATGCCATCGTGAGGGCGAACTTCCCGTTGGTTTAATGGTGTCTTCGATTCGCGGCGACGATGCGAATTTGTCGGCAGTTGCCCTGGCAATTGAGGGGATTTTGCGGGGCTGAACACACTGAAAGAGTTTGTAACCAATCGAAACAAATTCCGATAGGCTGACCCCTTAACAGCACGGACTAATGGGCATAACGTACGCCCATTGTCACTGTTAAAGGAGTTCAGCCATGCGTATTACTCGGTTCTTGTCCTTGGGCGCTCTCTTTATGTGTACTGGGTGCGTCGCGTATGGTCCGGTAGCGGGCAACTATGGCTATGACCCTGGTTATGGTGTG
>JBEDEU010000048.1:0-11085 GCA_041175585.1 Pseudomonadota bacterium
CGATCGTTGGCGCAGCAGGGCTCCCAGCGGCATTTGCTGCGGCTCAGGCGGGTAAACGTGTTTTGCTCGCAAACAAAGAAGCCCTTGTTGCTGCCGGGTCGTTGTTCATGGCTGCGGTTCAAAAAAGTGGTGCAGAGCTTCTGCCGATCGATAGTGAGCACAACGCAATATTTCAATGCCTGCCACACCAAGGGCGGGCGAGTGCTCCGACGCAGCCCGCTGCTGGTGTACGAAGACTTATTCTGACGGCCTCAGGTGGACCATTTCGGGCGCGACCATGGAGTGACCTGCACGGCGTGACGCCTGATGAAGCCTGTGCGCATCCTAACTGGAGTATGGGACGTAAGATTTCCGTTGACTCGGCGACGATGCTAAACAAAGGACTCGAGGTGATTGAAGCGCATTGGCTGTTTGCGATGCCTCCCGAGCGCATTAGTGTTGTGATTCACCCGCAGAGCGTAGTGCATTCGATGGTGGAGTACGAGGATGGATCGGTGGTTGCTCAGCTAGGTCAACCTGACATGCGAACGCCGATCGCCTATGGTCTTGGGTTTCCGGAACGGATAACCTCTGGGGTCGGTATGCTGGATCTCGCGTTGGCGGGGCGCCTGGATTTCGCTGAACCAGATCTGGCGCAATTTCCTTGCTTAAGTCTGTCCTTTGAGGCGCTGCGCAGTGGGCAGGTTGCCTGTATTGCTTTAAATGCGGCAAATGAAATCGCGGTTGAAGCATTTTTGTCGCACAAACTCACCTACACTCGGATACCATCGGTCATTGAGGGCGTTCTGTCGAAGTTGCAGCACTCGCAAGCTGTTGCGCTGAGTTCGATCGATGACGTCATTGATCTGGATCTCGAGGCGCGACGACATGCGCATCAGATCGTCTCTTCGTATCCGCATTGAAGTTAGACATTGGCTTAAATTATGCTCGTTACTATCCTGGCCTTTCTTGTCACACTCGGCGTGTTAATCACGTTCCACGAGTTGGGGCACTATTGGGTCGCGCGCTGGTGCGGTGTTCGTGTCCTTCGCTTTTCAATCGGGTTTGGTCGCGTCTTAATTAAGCGTGTGGATCGTCACGGCACTGAGTGGGCACTTTCCGCCATTCCTCTTGGCGGTTACGTAAAAATGCTGGATGAATCAAGCGCCTCAGAGCGGGTGAGTGCGCAAAACGCGGATGGCACTCCGTCCAGAGAGAGCTTTGCTGCACAACCTGTGTCGCGCCGTATGGCGATTGTGGCAGCTGGACCTGTTTTTAATCTTCTCTTGGCTGCGCTGTTGTATGCGCTGATCAACTTCATAGGTACTCAGGAGCCTGCTGCGGTGCTTGCGGCGCCTGTTGCGCAGTCGGCCGCCGCGACGAGTGGCCTGCAGGCGGGTGACCGTGTTGTCGCTGTTGATGACAGGGCTATCAGGTCCTGGTCGGAACTGCGGTGGGCGCTTCTGCAAAAGATTGGTGATGGCGGATCGGTCGACTTAACCGTCGATCAGCGTGGAGCAACACTTAGCCGTACGCTGCAGTTACCAGCACTAGCAGATCCGTCTTCGGCAGATCCGCTTCGTTTGCTGGGCCTGCGAATTGCGACCGGCACTCCAGTCGTTCGTGGAGTTGTGGCTGATAGCGTCGGTATGACTGCAGGTCTCAAAATCGGGGATCGGATCCTGGCGGTTCAGCGACAGGCCGACTTAGATGTTGGACAACTTATCCAGGTCATACAGCAGCATGCTGGCAAATCCTTGCAACTAGAAGTCGAGCGCGATGACAAAAAATTAAGTATTACTTTGGTTCCAGCTTCTTTGCTGCAACCAGACGGTCAGGTGGTTGGCCGTATTGGTATCCAGCTTGGTGGCGAGCCTCAGATGGTCGATGTCAGCTATGGACCGATCGAGAGCCTGACAAATGGGGTTGTAAAGACCTTTGATACCGCTTGGTTTTCCTTGCGGATGATGGGCAAGATGATTTTGGGCGAGGTGTCGGTCAAAAACATCAGCGGCCCGGTCACAATCGCTGACTATGCCGGGCAGTCAGCAAAAATTGGATGGGTTGCTTTTGTGGGCTATTTGGCCCTAGTCAGCGTCAGCCTGGGGGTGTTGAACCTGCTGCCAATCCCAATGCTAGACGGGGGGCATCTGCTGTACTATCTCATAGAGATCGTACGTGGAAGTCCGCCTCCGGAACGCTTCATGGAATGGGGGCAGAAAATAGGTTTTGGCCTATTGTCGGCGCTGATGGTGCTCGCGTTGTTTAACGATTCAATGAGATATGTCACTCAGTGGCTAACGCCCTGAACAGTCTGTGCTTGTTGGGTCAAAGATGAATTGAATTTCAAGGATTAGTCAGGATGTCCGCTAGCTTTTTGTGTGTTTTGGGTCGGTGCGTAGATCGTGTCGCGACCTCCCTGCGTCAGGGATTCGTCGGACTGATGCTGGCGGTAGGGTTACTTGCTGTCGTTCAGCCTGCGCATGCGTTTGATCCATTTGTGGTGAGCGATATTCGTGTCGACGGCATGCAGCGGACTGAACCAGGCTCCATCTTTGCTCGTTTGCCGTTCAAGGTCGGGCAGCGCTTTACCGAAGAACTCGCGACTGAGTCGGTGCGTAAGCTCTACGAAACGGGCTTGTACGCAGATGTTCGTATTCAAACTTCTGGACGCGTGGTCATCGTTCAGGTTCAAGAGCGCCCAACGATTGCGTCAATCACTTTTACGGGAATGCGCGAGTTTGAACCTAAGAACATGATTGATAGTTTCAAACAAGTCGGTATCGGTGAGGGCCGTGTGTTTGATCAATCTATGCTCGACCAAGCGCAGTTTGAGCTAAAGCAGCAATACCTGGCAAAAGGTAAGTACGCCGTCGAGATTTCTCCGACTGTCACTCCTTTGCCTCGTAACCGCGTTGGTATCAATTTTGATTTGTTTGAAGGTAGCGTCGCTCGGATTAAAGAGATTACTTTCGTCGGCAACAAGGATTTTTCTGAAAGTACCTTGAGAGGGCTGTTTGCGTTGACCACTCCCGGGTGGCTGACTTGGTACACGGATGCTGATAAGTACTCGCGCGAGAAGCTTGAGCGAGATATTGAAGAGTTGAAGTCTTTTTATCTGAATCGCGGCTATCTGGAGTTTAAAGTCGAGCCACCACAGGTGACGATCTCTCCTGACCGTAAAGATATTTTTATTACACTAACAATTAATGAGGGCAAGCCTTACAAAGTCACGAGCGTCAAGTTGGCGGGCGAACTAATTGGCTTGGATGCGGAAATTGGTCAGTTGGTCCAATTAAAGGAAGGCGAGCTGTTTTCCGGTGCGAAAACAAACGCGACTGCAAAGGCGATCGCCGATTACCTGGGTGGTCTTGGCTATGCGTTCGCCAACGTCAACCCAAATCCTGTTCTAGACCGTGAGAACAATACAGCAGAGGTGACGTTTTATGTCGATCCAAGCCGTCGGGTTTATGTCCGCCGGATTCAGGTTAGTGGCAACCATCGTACAAAAGATGAAGTAGTACGTCGTGAAATTCGTCAGATTGAAGCAGCCTGGTACGACTCAGGAAAAATCAAATTATCCCGAGATCGACTTGATCGATTGGGTTATTTCAAAGAGGTTAAAGTCACGACCGAACCGGTTCCTGGCGCCCCTGATCAAATTGACGTGAGCGTCGTTGTGGCGGAAAAGCCCACAGGTGCGATAAATTTGGGTGTTGGCTATGGACAGGCTGATGGGATTATCTTGTCTGCCGGTATCTCTGAAGAAAACGTGTTCGGTAGCGGAACAAACCTGACACTGAACCTGAATACGAGTCAGTACAACAGGACTGCAGTGCTTGCCCACACTGATCCGTATTTCACGAATGACGGTATCAGTCGCACCAGTTCGATTTATTACCGTACAGTGACGCCATACTCAAACAACCCGGGTATGTATCAGGTTACAACTGCCGGTTTAGGTTTGAACTTTGGTGTGCCGATCACTGAGTTTGATCGTATTTATGCAGGTGTCAGTCTCGAGCGCAATACGATCGGTCTTTATTCGAACTCTCCGATTGCGTATCGTGAATATGTGCGTGACTACGGCGACACGACTACTGCAGCGATTTTGAATACGGGTTGGGCCAAGGACACTCGAGATAGTGCTTTGGCACCGACGAAAGGATCCTTTTCTCGTCTCAAAGCAGACCTTGGCACAGGAAGCCTCGAATATTATCTGCTCAGTGCGCAGCAACAATTATTCCTTCCTTTGTCCCGCGACTACACCATTGCATTTAACGCGATGTTTGACTACGGTAAGAGCTACAGCGATAAGCCTTATCCAATCATTAAAAACGTTTACGCCGGTGGTATTGGTACCGTTCGTGGGTATTCGCAGAGCTCACTTGGTCCGATTGACCCGCTTACTGGCACATACCTTGGTGGCTCCAAACGCGTGGTCGGTAACGTGCAGCTTTACCTGCCTTTCCCAGGCACTCAGCAAGATCGTAGCTTACGCTGGTATGTCTTTGGCGATGGCGGCCAAGTGTTCGGGACAGATGGTTATGGCAATGACACATCAATAAACTGGAGCCAGTTGCGTTACTCGGCCGGTATTGGCTTGTCATGGATTTCACCAATTGGTCCATTGCAGCTATCCGTTGCCAAGGCGCTTAATGCTCAGGCAGGTGATAACACGCAGGTCTTCCAGTTCCAGATCGGAACTGGTTTCTAAGTCAGGTTAAAGTTTTTTAATGGCACAATGCCTACTTGTAATTTTGTTTAATGTGGAAATGGAATCATGTCTGTAAAAAATCTTTCAAACGCTCAGCTTGCGATTGCGAAACAAGCGCAGGTGCGCAGCAGCCGGCTCTTTTGGTTATTGAGCGCTGGACTGTTGGTTCTTGGCCTGTTGTTCAGCGCAATGGCGCAAGCGCAAGGCTCCAAAATCGGCTTTGTTAATACCGAGCGGATTCTGCGCGATTCGATTCCAGCAAAGGCAGCGCAAACGAAGATTGAAGCTGAGTTCAAAAAGCGCGAAGATGACCTGCAAAAACTGGCTGCAAACTTGCGCAACCTTGCACAAAAGTTTGAGAAAGACGCGCCTGTTTTGTCTGAGTCTGACCGTAACAAGCGTCAGCGCGAGTTAGCTAACCTTGACGCCGACATTCAGCGTAAGCGTCGGGAGTTCCAAGAGGACTTCAACCGTCGTCGCAACGAAGAGTTTGCAAGCATCGTTGAAAAAGCGAACGCAGCAATCAAGCGAATCGCCGAGCAAGAAAACTATGACATCATCTTGCAAGACGCTGTGACGGTCAGTCCTCGTATCGATATCACCGATAAAGTCATCCAAGCCCTTGGCAAGTAACTAAGGGGCCTGAGCATGCCGGTATTGCTAGACTCCGATCGAGCACCTCCCTTATCGGCTCTGCTTCGTGCTATTCCGGGCGGGTTGGTGCAAAGCGTGGTTGCAGGTAGTTACCACGACGCAGACCCCCGGATTGCTGGTCTGGGAGCACTATCCAGTGCAGGACCTTCAGAAATTTCCTTCATTGTTCATGCCAAGTATCTAGAGCATCTTGCTCGGTCAAAAGCGTGCGCGGTGATAGTTCTTCCCGAAATAGAAGCGCATCTCGCAACCCAATCACCACCTCCCGCATTCGCCCGGGTGGTTTGCAAGCATCCCTATCTTTTGTATGCCCGGATTGCACAATGGTTCGAATGGGCGATACAGCCCGCACGCGAGCCTAATGTGCACCCAAGTGCGGTCGTTGATGCGACTGCTAAGCTCGGCGCAGGCGTCACGGTCGGTGCCAATGCTGTAGTCGGTGCGCGCTGTGATATCGGTCCGATGACATACATCGGGCCGGGTTGCGTATTGGGGGATGACGTGTCAATTGGCGCGTCAGGTCGACTTCACGCACATGTTTCCATCTACTCGGGTGTGCAAATTGGCGCTCGTGCTATTTTGCACAGTGGAGTTGTCATCGGAGCAGATGGGTTTGGCTTTGCCCCTGACCCAAGCCTTGCGAAAGGTGCTTGGGGGAAGATTCCCCAACTCGGCGGTGTCGTGATTGGTAATGACGTTGAGGTGGGCGCCAATACAACAATCGATCGTGGAGCTCTAGAAAATACAGTGATCGATGACGGCGTCAAGATAGATAACCTTGTGATGGTCGCACACAACGTGCGCATCGGTGCGCACACCGCCATCGCAGCCTGTGCCGCTATCGCAGGGTCAGCGGTGATTGGATCGCGTTGCACAATTGGCGGGGCGGCAGGTATCGCGGGACATCTCACAATCGGAGATGACGTACATGTTTCTGGTGGGACGGGTATCACGAACGACGTATCTAAGCCGGGTCGCTACACAGGCGTGTTTCCGTTTGGTGAACATTCTGAATGGCAGCGCAATGCGGCGGTAGTTGCTCAGCTATGGAGTGTGCGAAAGCGTCTGCGTGCGCTTGAGCGTGAATAGTGTTTGCTACGATTAATCGCGACGCCTCTATGTCGTCGCTCATTTAAAGCGTTAAATCAATATGGCGATACAGCTCGATATTAAAGAGATCCTCGATCGGATCCCACACCGCTATCCTATGTTGTTAGTGGATCGGGTTCTGGATATGGTGCCTGGCAAGTCGATTAAGGCACTCAAGAACGTATCGATTAACGAGCCATTTTTTACAGGACACTTCCCACATCATCCGGTGATGCCAGGTGTGTTGATCCTCGAGGCTATGGCGCAAGCGGCGGCGATTTTTTCGTTTGCAGAGGAAACAGGCCTGAAACCCGTTGACGGCGAGGCCGTGTATTACTTTGTCGGGATTGACGGTGCGCGTTTCCGTAAACCGGTATTGCCTGGGGATCAATTGATTATCGAGGTTGAGGCTGAGCGCTTAGGACGAACAATCTGTAAATATCAAAGCAAGGCTTTCGTCGACGGAGACGTTGTGGCGGAGGCAAAACTTATGTGTGCGATCAGACCATTGGAAAAATAATGTCTGCCCAAATCCATCCTACTGCTTTGGTCGATCCGCAAGCTAAGTTGCACCCAACGGTTAGCGTGGGTGCGTATTCGATCATTGGTCCGTACGTTCAGATCGGTGCGAATACCGTAGTCGGCTCACATTGTGTCATCGACGGAAATACAACCATTGGTAGCCAGAATCAGTTTTACAGATTTTGTTCCATTGGCGGAATTCCACAGGACAAGAAGTATGCCGGTGAGCCGACCAAGCTCGAGATTGGCGACCGAAATATGTTTCGGGAATACGTCACAGTTAATACTGGGACGGTGCAAGATTTGGGTGTTACTCGGCTAGGCTCAGATAATTGGGTGATGGCTTACGTTCATGTCGCACACGATTGCCAGGTGGGTAGCAATGTTATTTTGGCAAACGGCGTACAAATGGGTGGTCACGTTCACATAGGTGACTGGGCGATCGTCGGCGGCTTGGCGGCTGTGCATCAGTTTGGACGTATTGGTGCGCACAGCATGACTGGTGGGCAAAGCGCACTGCATATGGATATTCCACCGTACGTGATGGGGTCAGGCAATCCATGTGTCCCGGTTGGAATTAATGCAGAAGGGCTAAAGCGTCGAGGTTTTTCTCCTGAAGCGATATCGGCCTTGCGTGATGCGTACAAGATCATTTATCGACGTGGGCTGTCTTTGAGCGACGCCTGCGAAGAGTTGCGCACCCGCCAAAAAAGCGAGCCTGCTGTGGCTGATGCACTTGAACCGTTGCTCGCGTTCATCGCTGCAAGCACTCGAGGCATCATCCGCCCATGACGTGGCGACTTGGGTTAGTAGCGGGTGAACCGTCAGGTGACCTGATTGCTGCTCGAGTTTTAGCTGGACTTTCGCAAAGAGATCCCAGCATGCGCCCGGAAGGTATTGGTGGGCCAAACCTCAGTGCGCAGGGTATGGACATCTGGCATCCGATGCACGCGCTGACAGTATTCGGATACGTTGACGCGTTGAAGCGACTGCCATCTTTATTTCGTATTTATCACGACGTGAAGTCCCGATGGCTGCGTGAACCCCCGCAGTTATTTCTTGGCGTTGATGCGCCAGATTTTAATTTTAGGCTCGAGCATCGCTTAAAGCGCGCAGGTATTCCCACAGTGCACTTTGTTGGCCCCTCTATTTGGGCTTGGCGCTATGAGCGCATTAAACACATACGCGAATCGGTCTCGCATATGTTGGTTCTTTTTCCCTTTGAAGAGGCTATCTACCGGAAAGAGGGCATCCCAGTTACGTATGTTGGGCATCCACTTGCAGACGCTATCCCCCTGACGCCTGATCGCACCGCCGCTAGACAGCGCCTTGGGATTTCGGAACACGTCCGTCTGATCGCGATTCTTCCGGGTAGTCGTTCTTCAGAAGTGCGTTTGATCGCTCCACGATTCTTGCAAGCTGCCCAGCAAATGCAACAGCGTGATCCCTCACTGCACTTCGTTGTTCCCATGGTGAACCAAGCTAGAAAGCTGGAGTTGGATGCGGCGCTTAGTTTGTATCCGGTCAAGAATTTGCAGATACTGTTGTCTGAAACGCAGCCTGGTGTGCAAACTGATCCTACTGCGTGGGTTGCGTTAGAGGCGTGTGATGCAGCGCTGGTGGCTAGCGGCACCGCAACGCTAGAAACAGCATTGTTTAAGAGACCGATGGTGATCTCGTATGCTGTATCGCCAATGATTCGCCGCGTCATGGGTTGGAAATCAGGTCTAGACAGACCCTATCTCCCATGGGTCGGCTTACCAAACATATTGCTCAATGACTTTGTCGTTCCCGAGTTTATACAAGACGACGCGACTCCAGATAATTTGGCAAACGCGATGTGGGATTTGATCGATAACCCCTCGCTATGCGAACAGATACAAAATCGTTTCACAGAGATGCATCACACTTTAAAGTGCGATACACCAAGTCGCGTGGCACTTGCGCTGGAGCAAATTGTTCATGACGGTCGCTGATAAAAGCGCTCAGCAGGCCGATTTATTTATAAATGATTTGGCAACGTTCGGGCACTGCGCCGGTGGGATGAGGCTGGGCGTGGTCCCCTAGCTGGTGATGTTTATGCCGCCGCCGTCATACTGGATCCGGCGCGCCCAATCATCGGATTAGCTGATTCAAAGATTTTGTCTGAATCAAAGCGTGCCGCTCTGGCACTTGAGATTAAGCAGCACGCGCTCGCTTGGTGCATCGCAAGCGCGACTGTAGAGGAAATTGATCAACTCAATATTCTGCAGGCGACCATGCTTGCTATGCAACGTGCTGTTCAAGGTTTAGAGGTTGTGCCCGACCTTGCCTGGATTGACGGGAATCGCGCACCGGTTCTGAGTTGTGCAGTAAAAACAATCGTCAAGGGTGATGCCCTAGTGCCTGCAATTTCAGCAGCCTCGATATTAGCCAAGACAGCGCGTGACGAAACACTTTTAACATTGCATGCGTTATACCCACAATACGCCTTTGATCAGCATAAAGGCTATGGGACTGCGTTGCATATGCAACGTCTGCGAGAGCACGGTCCCTGTCCAGCTCATCGGCGTAGCTTTGCACCCGTACGTGTCTTATTGGATAAGCAATGAAATGCATTGAGTCGCGCTCGAACCCGTTATACAAGCAATTGTTTAAGTGGCAGTCGAGCGCAGGGCGGCGAGATGAACCCGTATTGTTGGAGGGTGTCCATTTATGTGAGGCTTTTTTGGCGCTCGGTCGTCAGCCTCAATATGCCTTGTTCGATCAAGCGCGGATTGCCGAGCCACAGCTTGCGCGCTTGATTGAGAACTTGTCAGAGGATGTCTGCTGCACCCTGTCAGCTAGCTTACTAGCTAACCTATCGAGTGTTGACACAGGCCAAGGCGTGGTGTTTGTTGTTAAACCCGCGAGTGCGACCTTGCCTGACAACCTCGACGGCAATATGCTCTGGTTGGATCGCGTGCAGGATCCCGGTAATGTGGGTACCTTACTCAGAACGGCTGCGGCCGCGGGTATTACTCGTGTGCTGGCATCAACCGGGACCGCCTCACTGTGGTCGCCGAAAGTTTTGCGCAGCGGTCAGGGCGTACATTTTGGGTTGCGGCTACACGAGCATGTTGATTTGCTCGCAGCGACCCGCAGTTTAAAGGTCCCCTTGATTGCGACAACACTAGGCGACGCAACTGATTTATTTGATACCAAATTACCCGCCCAAGCGGCGTGGGTTTTCGGACACGAGGGGCAGGGCGTGAGTCAATCTCTGATTGATCAGGCTTCACTGCGCATAAGGGTGGAACATGCCACTGCCGTCGAATCGCTGAACATCACGGCAGCCGCTGCGGTCTGTTTATTTGAACAACGCAGACAACAACGCAAGGCGTCTTAGTAAGCCGAGTGACGATCGAGACCGACTTCCTGTAAGACAGTGGTCGAGATTTCTTCAATCGATTTGGTTGTTGTCGAGAGCATTGGTATGCTTTCGCGGCGCATCAGTCTTTCAGCTTCGGCTACCTCGTGGCGGCATTGTGGAAGCGATGCATACTTGCTGTCCGGACGACGTTCGTGCCTGACCTCTGTCAGGCGTTCGGGCTGAATCGTCAGTCCGAACAGTTTTGCGCGGAACGGCATGATGGTTTTGGGTAACGCACCGCGATCAAAGTCTTCCGGTATCAGTGGGAAGTTAGCCGCTTTGACTCCGTATTGCATTGCCAAGTAAAGGCTTGTCGGCGTTTTTCCGCAGCGCGAGACACCGATTAAGATCACATCTGCTTGGGCGAGGCCAGAGACGAACTGCCCGTCGTCGTGCGCTAAGCTAAAGTTAATTGCCTCAATCCTGTTGCGGTACTGTGTTGAGCTAACCGCCTTATGCGACTTACCAATGGAGTGGCTAGACTTCATCCCAAGATTCTGTTCGAGGGGCTCCACAAAAGCGCCGAACAAGTCTAAAAATAGGGCATTTGCAAGCTTGACACGCATCAACACGTCAGGGTTCACAAGTGTCGTGAATACGATGGGTGGATTACCCTGGTCTGCGGCGCAGCGATTAATGCGCTGTACCACCGTATCGGCCTTCTCGACTGTGTCGATGAAGGGCACGCGCACCTGCTTGAAGGTGACCGACTCGAATTGAGACAATACAGAGT
>JBEDEU010000049.1:0-11031 GCA_041175585.1 Pseudomonadota bacterium
TGCAATCACCGCAACCTGCGCCAGACCCGCTACTTCGCTCAGCAACGCGCTCTCGATCTCGCCTAACTCAATCCTAAAGCCCCGGATCTTGACCTGATCGTCGACTCGCCCCAAGTACTCGATGGCTCCATCAGGCCGGCGACGCGCTAAGTCACCCGTACGATACATGCGGCTCGGGCTGCTGGAAAACGGGTTAGCGATAAACCTTTCAGCGGAAAGACCTGGTCGGTTGACATAGCCTCGAGCTAAACCATTACCAGCGATATAGAGTTCGCCCGCATTGCCTGCTGGGACTGGCTGTAACGATTGATCAAGGATATATATCTGGGTGTTCCAGATGGGCAGTCCAATGGAGACGGGCGCCTCACGTGATTGTCCGTCCTGGATTGGATCGAGCGGTGCACTAATGGTTGCACACACACTTGATTCTGTTGGACCGTAGGCGTTCAGCATTTTGCGCTGGCCAGCGAAGTCGACGACCGCGTCGTGCGGACATGCTTCGCCCGCCACGATCAAGGTCTTAAGGCTGCGCAGCGATGAGTGTGGCAGCGTTAATAGCAGCGCTGGAGGAATCGTAGCGTGTGTGATGTTGAACTCATCACACAGATCAGCTAGTTTTGCTGAAAGCTCTGTTCGATCATTTGTAGTTGGCAACACAAGCGTTGCACCGGAGCAAATCGCAGTAAAAATCTCTGAAACGCTCGCGTCAAAGCCCAAGGATGCGAATTGCAAGACACGATCTGCCGGGCCGATATCAAAAATATTAATCTGTGCCCGCACCATATTGACGACGCCGCGATGCGGCACTGCCACTCCTTTGGGTGCACCTGTACTTCCAGACGTGTAAATCACATACGCGGTTAGCGCGGTATCAATTGGAAATGCGGACGGCTTGGACGTTGGCTCTAGGGACCGTCTCACCAAGACTTGGGTTGAGCCACTATCGATCGTGATAGGTTCTCGGTACTCGGTTTTATCTGTCGTCGATGAAAGGAAGGTTTCAATCTGTTCAGCGTGGCCGAGCAAGAGGTCTGCTTTGCTATCTTGAACGATGTAGTTAATGCGGGCTTCAGGGTAGGATAAATCGATCGGTAAATAGGCGGCACCGATTTTCATGATGCCTAAAATGGTTGCCACCATCGGTATCGACGGCTCGAGCATCACTGCCGCAATCATGCCGGGCTTTAAGCCAATTTGTTGCAGCTGGCGCGCAACCTCATCAGATTGCAGCACCAAATCTTCGTAGCGAACACTTTTGTCTTTATGTATCACCGCCAAAGACGAAGGGTGGGCTTGTGCGCAACGCTTAAAAAGGCTCGTTAATGAATCATCGTCTTGAGCGACGTTTGGACCGGCTGAAGAAGATAAAAGCGTTTGATATTTTTCCGCACTATAAACGGGAACTTCTGCCACAGGCCTGTCTAAACACGTCGGTATGCTGCAAAACAAATGGACGAGATTGTCGAGATGATTCTGCGCTTGCTGAGCGCTATAACGCTCAGAGTTGTACTCAAAACTAAAACGTACCGGGCCGTTGTCGCGCTGGTCCCAAATAATGAGTGTGACGTCGGCTGTGGGCGCGGTGCCGTTCATGTGAAATGAACCCTTCGCCGTTCCGAAGTCGGCAAAGTAATTCATATTCACGACGTTGATGCACACACTGGCTGCGGCGGGCAGACCCTGCTGCTGAGCAATTCGATATATTTCGCGTGCTGGGTACTTGTTATGTTCAAGTCCCTCGAGTAGTTCGTTTGCCGACGAAATTAAAATTTCTTGTACGGTCTGGTGAGGCTGTACCCGGACGCGAAGTGGTACCTGATTGGCCAGTGTGATCGCGGTCGACCTCGATTGCTTGTTACGTCCCGATGTGGGCACGTTGATGCTGACATCATCTGTTCCACACAGCCTTGATAGATAAATCAGCGTGGCTGACGAGAATAGGCTGTATGCGCTGCCACACACGCGTCGGCCACAGTCAATCAGTTCTGTATACGCGTTTCGTGAAAGCTCACGAAAAACGCGATGTGGTTGGTCAATGTAAAGTGGATTTAACTGCGCAGGATTCATTGAGACCGGCAGCTCTAGGCCTGACAACTTGTGTTGCCAAAATTCTTTGTCTACTGCGGTCTGTTCGCTGTTGGTATACGCAATGTCGTCGTGTACCGCTTGTTCCCAACTTGTTGAACTTACCTTGGTGCGGTCAGTTGCTGCATCATTCTTGTTTAGTTTCTTACGATAGGCGTGCGTGACGGTTTGAATGAAAACTTCACAACCTACGCCATCGATGCAAATGTGGTGAATGACAAATTGCCATATCCATTTTGTTTCCGCGAGTTTGTACAGTGCAAACTTACAGACAATCCCATCTTCTAAAAAGAGTGGTTGGGCTTGTAGTTCGTCAATCTGAATGCGTGCGTTACGTCGTGAATCGCTCGTGCTTGTCAGATCAATAACTACCAGGCGAACGGAGCTAGTGGGTTGAACGCGCTGAAGTGGTTTGCCGTCATTTTTAAAGAAAACCAGACGCAGCGGGTCGAGCATCGTGACCGTATAATCGATCGCATCCGAAAGCCTCTCTGGATCCAACTGCCCCTCTATTTCGGCATAGTAGGACAGCTGGTAGGCCGCCGAATTAGGATCGAGTTGCTGGTGAAACCATATATTCTGTTGAGCCCCCGTCAGCTGAATTGATGTACCGAATAAACTTTGGTTAGCCAACGAAATTCCCTCAGAATTGAATCTTCATGCCTGCTGCGTAGAAAAACTGGGTGCGACCGCATTGTATAAGTGATAGCTTATGTAAATTCTGGGTTTCGCTTCTCACAAATGCTCGCAAAACACGGTCAGGCACCGCTTATCTTTAGCTAAATACGCGACCAGATATTCTTTATCGTTATGCCCGATTTTTTTGGCTCTGATATGGATGGTTTTTGTCATCTCGACGTAACAAGTTTCAGGTTGTTTTGGGTGGGTGGCGAGATCCCAGGGTGCTTGCATTGCGAGTATTTGTGAGCAGCAGCTCAAGGAACTCATTAGGCTATTGGTAATATGCCAAAGCTATATCTTCAAAATTCGTTCCGATAGATTCGGGCGTGTTTTATTTGGCACTCAAACCGCTCAACTTGGACTACCGCACAATGGTCACAGGCAATGGCCAACAGACGTCGATTGAATCCTCTGGCTTAGGTCATACCGCAAAAAATGGGTGCATGCCGTTAACGGGTGCCCAACAGAATGTTTGGATACATCAACAGTTTGATTTAAAAGCACTTGCCTACAACTGCACTGTTTTGGTGCATCTGGAGGGTGTGCCTGACCTAGCCACGCTTAATCGTGCGATTAATCAGCTTGTTCGGGAGAGCGAGGGTTTAAGGGTCCGGATCGCGCAGGCGGAGGGCTCTCCACTCCAGCAACTCTTGCCCGATGCCCACTACGACTGCTCTCTGGTAGATCTGCGAGGGGCGTCTAATCCAAGCCAAGCGCATAAAGACATACTTAATTCAATACAAAATCAGCCATTTTCGTTAAACGGCGGCGATTTGCATCGATTTTCGTTAATTAGAACGACCGAGGCGAGTTCGACGCTTGTATGGTGTCTGCATCACATCGTCATTGACGGGACAAGTGCATCTACCTTTATTAATCGCTTAGCTGAGATTTACCGCGGTGATGGAGTAGTGGTCGGTAAGCCCAGTCTGAGTTGGAGCGAGGCGGTTGCGGCGGATTTGACCTATCGAGCCGGACCCGGCTTTGAGAGAGATAGAGCTTACTGGGAGGAATGTTTAAACGACCTGCCCGCAGCACGAACGTTGAGCAGTAGGGGTTCAGTAAAATCAATCGGACTAAGTATCCCGGAGTTTGTTAGCCTTTACTTGTTACGCGAAGACTATCGCTCGATCGTGTCTTGGAGTACTCAGACAGGTCAAAGCGCCTACGCAGGTTTTGCTGCTGCAGTGGCGATATATCTTGCCAAGACGCTGGGGCAAGCCGATCAGTGCCTTGGCGTTCCTATGTCAGGGCGGCAAAGAGATAGCCGCCAAACTATAGGTATGCTGACGAACGCAATTGCTCTGCGGGTAGATGCAGATCCGCTGAAGTCGGTGGCCGATGTTTTGCGCGATGTGTCACGACAGTCAAGACGCGCGATGCGCCATCAACTGTTCCCAATTCACGAAATAGTCAAAGCACGTCGATCGCACGGACTTGGTGAACCGTTCTCTTTCCTGGTCAATCTTGAGAGCTTTGATCAAGTTCTGAACTTTGGCGATATGGTCGGGCGCGCAGACAGGCTCAACTCAGGGCCGGTGGCTGACCTCGAGCTATTTGTATTTGATCGCCAAGATGGCGGACCTGTTGAGCTGCGCCTCGCTTATAACCCCGAGCTCTATGTTAAAGATGAGGTCTTATCCCATCTGCGTCGCATTCAGCACTTAATCAAGGTGTTGCCGCATTGTGGTGACATCTCAATCGGACAGGTTGGCCTGATCGACGACGGTGAGCGTTTGGCCTTACTCGGTGCGAGTCAGGGATCAAAGGGGCAGGCGCCACAGCCCGGGCTAACTGTACCGGGACTGCTGGAACGTCAAGTCAAGCTCTCGCCAGATTCTGTGGCAATGATTTTTGAGGAGGACGGCTCACCTCAGTCGATGACCTACGCTGAGGTTGATCATAAGAGTAATCAGCTCGCGCGTTATCTGATTGACCAACAGATTGGCTCAGATGATGTCGTGGCGATCATGTTGGAAAGATCGCCCATGGTCGTGCTGTCGATGTTGGCTGTACTGAAAGCAGGCGCTGCCTATCTCCCTCTCGATCCGGCCTACCCAGCGGCACGGCTCGGATTTATGGTGAAGGATTCTGCTGCGAAGCTCATGATTACGACGAGTGATGCGCATGCGTCATTAGAGGTTGAGCTCGAGACGCATTTGCCACCTCTATTCGATATTCTGAGTTTCGATAAGCAACTCATCATTGATCAATACTCGGGAGAGGCAGTCACAGACGAGGACCGCCTCGAATCTCTATTCGATAGTCACTTGGCATACGTCATATACACCTCTGGGTCCACCGGCCTGCCCAAAGGTGTTGCGGTGATGCATTCGGGCGTGATCAATATGATCCAAGCGAAGGTCGATCGTTTGCAGATCGATAGCGCGAGCCGAATGCTGCAGTTCGCTTCCCAGGCCTTTGACGCAAGCGCTTCAGAAATCTACCCCGCGCTTGCAACTGGGGCCGTACTAGTATTACCTGACGCGACGATGCGTGGGGATAGTGCGACCCATTTGATGTCCACAATGAGTACGCATCAAATCACTCATGCGACGCTCCCACCGGCGCTCGTGGCGGTGTTGCAAGAAGGGACATTGAGCACCTTAAAAACGCTAGTTGTCGCGGGTGAAGCTTGTCCACCAATACTTGTTGAGCAATACGCTGGACAGGTAAGAATGATTAATGCCTATGGCCCAACCGAAAACACGGTTTGTGCCGCAATGAGTCAACCGTTAGACCCCATACTCGATGGAGCGCTGAATAAGGGTGCAGTTCCGATCGGCAAAACGATTGGGAATGTGCAAGGCTTCGTCTTGGATGCCAACCTCGACTTCGTGCCGGTGGGTACAGAGGGTGAGCTCTATATTTCTGGCCAAAGTTTGGCGCGGGGCTATTTAAATCGACCTGGTTTGACTGCAGAGCGGTTTATCGCATGCCCCTTTACAGCTGAACTACAAGGTAGCGCATCCCGGATGTACCGAACGGGAGATTTGGTTAAGAGACGCCCGGATGGAGCGATTGAATTTATCGGTCGTATCGATGATCAAGTCAAACTGCGTGGGTTTCGGATTGAGCTTGGCGAAATTGAATCGGCGCTATTTAAAAGTGCGCCGAATTTGGTTCAGGTTGCCGTGCTGCTACAAACTTTAGCGGGTGATAAGCGACTTGTTGCATATCTTGTGCCATCAGAGGGGACAGAAGTCCCAAGTGTGAGCGAATTACGTGCAGCGCTTGCCGGTATGCTGCCCGATTACATGGTGCCTAGCTATTTTGTAACGCTCGATCGTTTGCCGCTCACACCCAACGGAAAGCTCGATAAAACTTCGTTACCGGATCCTTTGAGTCAGCGTAGTCGTGATGCAGAACATGCGACTCCATCTAATCAGTACGAAGCTCTCATTTGTCAGATTTTTAGCGAGTTAACTGGCGTAGAGAACGTTGGGCCCGAGGATAACTTTTTTGAAATTGGCGGACACTCACTTCTAGCCATCACATTAATTACCGAATTGCGAGATAAGTTTTCTCTCGATCTCGAGTTAGAAAAGATTTTTGAAGATTCAACTCCAAGAGGTCTGGCCGCGCACGTTCGGCTATTGACCCCGGCAGATACTGACCCAGGCCAATTAACGGTAGGTCAAACATCACTACAGGCTGGCTTAGGAAGAATTTCAGAAACCACAAGATCTTTGTCTTACGGGCAAAAGCGGTTGTGGACCTTGAGTCGGATAGAAGGCTCAAGTGCAGCCTTCAATATCCCGATGGCAATTCGCCTTGAGGGAGACTTGAATGTTGAGGCATTAAAAGATTCGGTCCACGCGATTGTTGATCGTCACGAGGCTTTAAGAACGGTTATTCGAGAAAATGATCAGCAACAGCCAATAGGTGTTTTGCTATCTGATTATCAGAATGTTTGGACTGTTGCTGATGAGCAAGCTCGGTATGCAGCCCTTGATGAACAAGGGAAGAAGAGTTTTTTGAATGCTTGTGTATTGACGAGGTGCGCAGAGCCATTCGATTTAAGTTTGGATTTGCCAATTAGAGTGGCACTGGTACAGCTCAGCTCTACCTCTTTCCTATTTGTTCTAACCCTCCACCATCATGCTGGAGATGGGATTTCAGGTTCTGTCTTAGTCAAAGAGCTGAGTGAAATCTATCGCTCTAACTGTCTTGGGTTACCTAACGGCTTAGAGCCGCTACCCGTCCAATATAGCGATTGGGCCGCCTGGCAAACACTGACTGTTGAGCCGGTCATCGATGAAAAAGTAGAGCAGACCCGTCAGCGTTTGGAGGGTATGCCTGAGCTGTTAGCTTTACCGCTGGATTACGAGAGAAAAGCAGATCGACGGCGCACTGCGAAGTATGTTCGCCTTAACTGGTCTGCGCAGCTACACGGCGAGATTGAACAGCTTGCACGCGCATCGCAAACAACTGTTTTTACGGTTCTGTACGCTGCGTATGCGTTGACGCTTAGCCGGTTGACCAGGCAGCAAGAGTTAGTGATTGGTGCACCGGTTGGAGGGCGTGCACAGACCGCCACTCAAGATTTAATTGGCTTTATGGTCAATACGGTTGTATTGCCTATCTCAATTGATCAAAGCTATTCGGGTTTGGATTTGATCGCGCACGCCAAGTCTAGCGTTGAATTTGCTTTGCTAGATCAAGACCTACCTTTCGATCGGCTGGTTGAGAGACTGAATCTGACGCGGTCTCTGTCCTATACGCCTGTCTTTCAAACTATGTTGGCGTATCAAGCACATCGGGTTGAGGAGGGCTTTGGTCTTGCGAACATGCAAGCGACCGGTCAGATTGTTTCCCTGCCAGTTGCCAAATACGATTTGTCTGTCTATTTTGAGACGCTGGCTTCTGGTGCGCTGAGTGCACTTGTAGAGTTTGACGCCGATCTATTCGAAGAGCAAAGTGTTAAGAATTGGTTTAAGGCTTTTGATCTGTTGTTGCGCGGCTTGCTCAATACGCCTAACGCTCGTGTGTCCAGTCTCCCAGTCTGGTCGGCGAAAGACACGCGAGCACACGCTTCGAGTGTGTCCGCAATTGGTTCTTCGGCGTCTGAGGCCGATGTCGTTCCACTTAGCGTTGTACAGCTTTTTAGTCAGACGGTTGCTGCACAATCTCAAGCCTTGGCTTTATGTTTTGATCAAGAGGGTATTGAGTCGAGCCTGAGCTATGGAGAACTAGACAAGCGAAGTAATCAGCTGTCCCATTTCCTGCGAGGCCGAGGCGTTACTGCGGGTTCAGTCGTTGGTATCTTGATGGATAGAACGCCCGAGCTAGCAATTGCAATCTTGGGTATTTTGAAACTAGGTGCTGGATATTTGCCTTTAGATCCAGACTATCCTCAGGATCGACTTCGTTTAATTGTGATTGATAGTGCCGTCAAGACAATCGTTGGCCAAGGTAGATTTTTAGAAAAGCTGCATTTGGGCAAGACGTCTGATAACGGTACGGATCCACTTTCAGTGGAGTTTATCGATGTTGATGCAGGTGATGTGCGTTCTGGTATGGCGCAAAGTTCCACGTCAAAAGTCAGTGCCAATCTTCGGTTGAATGAGTGTTATGGCGATCTGCCGTCGTATGTGTTGTACACCTCGGGCAGCACTGGCACGCCCAAGGGTGTAGTTGGAACCAGTCGTGGACTTGCGAATCGTCTGGAGTGGGGGCAACGGATACTCCCGATGCATCCTCAGGATTCAGTGATTGCGCGAAGCTCTATCGGTTTTGTTGATGGCTCGACAGAGCTTCTGGGTGCTTTGATCCAAGGTGCACAGATCCAGATTTTGTCTACCGCACAGTGCCGTGACGTTGACTATTTGTGGGGCAGGATTGTTCGGACGCAATCTTCACGCGTGAATTTTGTTCCCTCATTGCTTGAGTTGATATGCGAGCAAGGCTTAAGGACCCCAAGTGTCTCTGCTAATTTAAGCGGCGTATGGGTGACAAGCGGCGAGGCTCTAACCGATGGTCTGGCGAAACTCTGTCGGGCTGTGTTCCCGAAAGTTACCTTGGTGAACCTGTATGGCATGACGGAAGCTGCCGGCGACAGCCTCCACAGCTTTGTCGGTAACGCGTCTAACGGCATCGGATATCCGATCAGTCATACGGACGTTTATCTTTTGGATGAGAATTTAGAGCGTGTCGTGCCCGGTACGCTCGGCGAAATTTATATTGCAAGCGCTGGTCTTGCGCGTGGTTACTTACACCAGCCGGGCTTAACGTCGGAGCGCTTCTTAGCGAATCCGTTTGACTCTTCCGGTGCGCGTATGTATCGCACAGGCGACTTGGCGCGTGTCAGGTCGGACGGCTCATTTCAGTACCAAGGGCGCGCGGATGATCAAGTTAAGATCCGGGGTATCAGAATTGAGCCGGCAGAAATTGAGGCATCAATACTGCGCTTATGTTCCACGGTGTCTCAGGTTGCTGTTGTAGCGCGCGATCTTAATCACGAAGTCCGGTTGATTGCCTATGTGGTGTTGAATTCGGATTCAGGCGAATTAAATGAGGCGTTCATCCATGCGACGCTTCGCTCAAGTCTTCCCGAGCATTTAGTCCCTGCACGCGTGATTGTCTTAGAGGCAATGCCGCTGACTGCGAGCGGTAAATTAGATCGACGTCGCCTTCCAGAGCCGAGTGGCCGATCAGAGGAGCAGTCAGTCTACGTCGCGCCTCAGAATGCGAACGAAGAGCGGTTCTGTCAATTGTTTAAAGAATTGACGGGCGTCGATAGGGTCGGGATTGTTGACAGTTTTTTTGCGCTCGGAGGTCATTCATTGACCGCGATGCGATTGGTGGCACGTCTCAAACACGAAACCGGTGTTGGACTGCCTTTGCGTGTGTTGTTTGAGTGTCCAACGCCGGAAAAGCTTGCGATTGTTTTCGATACGCTGACCGCCGATGTGGGGCCAGACTTATTGACGGGGGCTGGTGTATTAGAGGACGGGTTCGTGACTCTGTCGTACGGACAACGTCGCTTATGGGCTTTAGATAGGCTCGATGGCTCCTCGTCCGCTTACAACATGCCGGTTGCGATTCGCCTCAAGGGCCGAATCGATGTGCCGGCACTGAAACTATCTGTCCACGCTATTCTTGCGCGGCACAGCAGTTTGCGAACAGTCATCGTTGAACGATCAAACGGCGATATAGTCGGACGAATCCTCCCGCTACCAGAGATAAATGAATGTTTAAGTGTGGAGGATGGTAGCCTGCTTTACGCCGAGGTTCGTCCGTCAGATCGAACGTCATATGTTGAACAGGCAATCCTTCAAGAGACGTCTAAAGCTTTTAACCTCGATATCGATATGCCGCTGAGAGCGCGTGTGTTGGTGTTGGAGCCTGATTACGCTGTCCTTATTGTGACACTGCATCATCATGCCGGAGATGGTGTATCGGCTAATATTTTGATGAAGGAATTAGGCGAAGCCTATTCTGCATTTCAATCGAGCAGCCTGCTCGCTTGGCAGCCTTTGCGCGTTCAGTATTGTGACTGGGCCGCATGGCAGCAGAGCAGACTTGAATCAGGACTTAGTGAACGGTTGGAGCGTGCAAAAAAGCGCTTGAGTACGGCACCCAGAGTTCTCACACTACCCTTAGATTTTCCTCGCGATGCGAATCGTAGTCGTCGTGCCGGCCATATTCCAGTCGTCCTAAACACATCTCTGGCAGCTTCGCTAAACGACTTAGCTAAGAAGCGGGGCGTCACGTTATTCAGTGTAGTGCTGTCTGCCTTCGGTACCGTGCTTGCCCGCTTGGCTGGTCAAGACGAAGTGGTGGTTGGTTCTGCAGTATCTGGACGAAATCGTGTTGAAACGGATGGCATGGTAGGTTTCATGCTTAACACCTTGGCGATCCCCATCAAGGTCTCGAGCGCTGATTCGTGCGCGATGTTGATCGGCGAAACGAGTAGTGCCGTCGAGGATGCGTTAAGCGATCAGGACTTGCCTTTTGAGCGATTAATTGATGATTTGAACGTCGAGCGCTCGCTTGCGCACACGCCTGTCTTTCAAGTGATGATCGCATTTCAGAGTGTCGACAATCACGCCTTAGCTACGGATACATTTTCCTGGACACCGGAATATATTCGTTTGCCTACGGCTAAGTTTGATCTGATTTTAGGCATTGGCCTGAACGCACAGGGCGAGCTTGAGGGCAGCTTGGAGTTTGACGCAACGCTGTTTGAGGCGGCACGGGTCGAGGGCTGGTCGCAAGCGCTGGTGAGCGTGCTCAGCGCCATGGCGCAGCAGCCTGAAGCAG
>JBEDEU010000050.1:0-10985 GCA_041175585.1 Pseudomonadota bacterium
TTGTTGCAAGATTGACCTGACGCCCTATGTCGATCTGACCAATCTTGTTGTCTCGAACCGAGAGAGTGGACTGACGGCCAAACATCCGCCCCCCCTGAGCGGCGGCACCGTTACCCGAGTTAAAGCCATTCTCGAGAATAAAGAAAGACTCGATTCCATTACCGAAGTCATGAAAACCACGCATACCGAAGCGCGACCCGCTTTGTACGCCATTTGCAATCCCCAAGAACTGCTGACTTTCGCTGACTCCAGAGAAACTCTGACGCGTGGTGAGGTACTGCAATCCAATGTCAATGATGCCGTAGAGGTTCAGCCCGTTCTCTGCCCGCACACTTGTACTGGCGGCGGCAATGATCAACAGGGACAAAATTACTTTTTTCATATTTTTGTAGATCTAAGGCTAATGCATACACATCTGACCGATAGTTTACATTTGGCAAAGTAATATGCAACGGTAGCTTTCATTGATTTGACCTAAAGCGAGCAAACACATGAAAAAGATTGGAATGATCGGTATTGGGATGATGGGGCATGGTATCGCGACGAATTTGCTCAAACATGGGCACACTTTGACTCTACTTGAACATCCAGGCAATCAACCCCTGGCTGGGTTGATTGCAAGCGGCGCTCACACAGCGACTGACCCCAAGAGCCTGGCCGAGACCTCAGACCTCATTATTCTGTGTGTTACTGGCACACCCCAAGTCGAAGAAGTATTACTTGGCGATAACGGTGTGTTGATGGGTTTGCGCGCCGATACGATCATCATTGATTGCTCAACCGCCATTCCGGCATCAACGGATCGCGTCGCAGCAATGGTTCTCGCAAAAGGCGGAAAGTTCTTAGATGCGCCCATGACACGGACTCCCAAGGAGGCAGCCGAAGGTAGGTTGAACTTACTAGTCGATGGTGACACTGCACTATTCGAGCAATGCAAACCCATACTTGCCTGCTTTGCTGAAAATATTGTGCATGCGGGTCCAATCGGAGCTGGGCATCGTATGAAATTACTTCATAATTTTGTTTCGCTGGGCTCCGTCGCGTTAATGGCAGAAGCGGCCGCTTGCGCTAATGCTGTAGGCATTCCTGCACAAACATTTGTGGACGTATTGGCGATGGGCGGCGGTTGGGGCGCACCGCTCGAGCGCCTGAAACCGTATCTTGTTAACCAAGACACGTCGAGCATGCGATTTAGCATTGCCAATTCGCTCAAAGATCTCAGCTACTACAATCAAATGGCCCAAGACATTGGAAGCGATAGGACTATTGCAGGATCGGTGAAGCAGACGCTAGCTCAAGCCTGCCAAGAGGAAGATCCACAAAAGCTACTACCTGAGCTCGTGACGATTCTTAGCCAGCGAAAGCAAGGCGGTTGAGGCACCGCCGTAGCCATTACATCCCGTGCAGCGGCATTACCTTGCGCACTGCAGGCATCTCTAACATCCGCTTATAGTGCTCAGCTACACGAGGAAACTTAGCCATATCGACGCCGTCCGAGGCTAGCCAGCTCGACATTGTGAAAAGGTAGGGATCAGCAACTGTAAAGTTTTCGCCCATCAACCACGGGCCACGCAACAGTTCACTTTCAACCCAAGCAAAACAGTCACTCATGTTTTGTGGGACCTTGGCTTTCATCGACTGCTGAGCAGCAGCATCGTCAGACCAGCGGGAGCCACGCGGCCCGTGGGCATGCACCACATGCACTGTGGAACAAAACCAACTATTCGCAGCCTGCATCTCGGCGAGTGCGAAGGGGTCATCCAGAGGCGCTAATTTGGCTTCGGGGTACGTTTGTGCCAAGTACAGAAGAAGTGCAGGCGTCTCGGTGATGACGCCGCGGTCCGTCACTAAAGCCGGCACCCTACCCTTGGGGTTCACCGCGAGGTATTCTTTGGTCCTTTGCTGATTCTCACGAAAATCTAGCTTAATACCCTCGTAGTCCACGCCAATATGCTCGAGAACAATATGTGTTGCGAGTGCGCAGGTTTTAGGGGCATAGTAGAAACGTGGCTTCATAATGATGGTCCGTTTAGCTCATTAAAGATACAAGTCAACGCAATTTAGCCGAAAATCGGCCAGATGAATACCGACTCAAACAATGCAAATCTATGACTAGTCGCTGGGCCCAGATCCGAGAAGCAAGCGCCCTGCGTCATCCAGGCTTTCGTATGCTCTGGACGGCCACCCTGCTTTCATCTACGGCCAGGTGGGCGGACCTTGTCGTGGTTGGTTGGCTAACGCTAGAACTAACTAACTCTGCATTGATGGTAGGCATTGTGTCGGGTTGCAAGATGGCCGGCTATTTATTTGCTCCGCTCATGGGTGTGGCAGCAGATCGGCTGAATCGCTACAAGCTATTAATTCTGGCCTCGGTCGTGAGCGGCGCGATTGCCATGACGATGTTGGGACTGCTTCTGACAGGGCATATGGCAATTGGTTATCTCATTGTGCTGTCTTTAATCAGCAGCCTGACCTGGGCACTTGATCACCCCACACGGCAAGCCTTTATTCCAGATCTAGTTGGGCAGAAGAACCTCACAAACGCTGTCGCCTTAAACGCCGTGGCGACCGAGACGACAGTGATCATCGGCCCTGCGCTTGGCGGTTTACTGATTCCAAGCTTCGGCATCAGCGGTGCGTACACACTTATCGCAGTGATTTACATCTTCGATTTATTCGCTTTATTGCGGCTAAAGAACGCGGCGCCTACGCGAGCTATTACATCAAACGCGACGACAGCAGAGAGCAAGGTAAGCTCTATCTCGCCCCTCACAAGCTTGCTTGATGGCTTTAAATACGCTTGGGGCAATCAGGCAGTATTTATGTTGTTACTGATCGCTTTCATGCTGAATTTTTTTGTGGCACCGTACCGCTATTCTTTTTTACCCTTACTCGCCCGCTATGTGCTCGACACGGGCCCAACGGGGTATGGCATGCTGACGTCCATGGCAGGAGTGGGTGCAATGGTCGCCGGGCTGTGGGTGGTTTCTTTAGGTAACTACAGCCGCAGAGGCCGATTGGTCATAATAGGTGGCCTATTGTGGCCGAGTGCTATTTTTCTACTGTCCCTCTCTAGCTGGTTTTATCTTTCTTTAGTGATCGTCTTTGTCGCGGGTATTGCCCAGGCAATAAGCTGGACCCTGATCGCCACCCTTATCCTGAGCAACACCGAAGCATCCATGCGCGGTCGAATCATGGGTTTGCGCACTGGAGTCGTGATCAGCCTACCCTTCGGAAACTTCCTTGCCGGCGCGATCGCCGAAAACTTCGGAGTCGCAACTGCGATGGCTTGCTATGCCTGCTGCGCACTACTTCTGATGATCCTGATCATCAACCGGGCCCCCATCCTGCGCCAACTAAAGTGATTCTAGTTGTATGCTGTTCCCCAATCAAAACACCTGAGGTCAAGAAACATGCTGTCATATTGGATGCAAACGGTTAATAACAAAACGGTACTCGAGCAACGCGATATCGAGCGCCCCACACCAGCCGCCAATCAAATCCTTCTGCGTCTACATGCGGCGAGCTTGAATCGTGGTGAATTTGTGATTGGACACGGTTTGCACAAAGGTGGTCAGGCTAGCGCCATTGGGATGGAAGGCGCTGGCGTGATCGCCGCTATTGGGACTGAAGTCAAGGGCTTTAAGATTGGTGACAAGGTCATGGGACGTTGCCGCGGCGCCTTTGCCGAGTACGCGACAATGGATAGCGTTGAAGTTATGCACATTCCTGACTCGTTAAGTTTTGAACAGGCTGCTAGCGTTCCACTCACCTATCTCGTTGTGCATGACATGCTCTCTTTGCAAGGAAAGCTTCTACCTAACGAGTGGCTGCTCATCCATGGCGTGTCATCAGGGGTTGGCGTTGCTGCCTTACAAATGGGCAAAGCAATGGGTGCTAAAGTCATCGGCACATCGGGTTCCCCCGAAAAACTTGCCCGCCTGAAAGAGTATGGCCTCGATGTGCCTCTGTGCTTAAGGGGATCGGGATTCGAAGACGCGGTCATGAAAGCGACGGACGGAAAAGGTGCGAACCTAGTGGTTGATACCGTCGGTGGCTCAGTGTTTGCAGAAAGCATCCGTTGCATGGCGTTCGAGGCACGCTTTGCCATGGTCGGCTATGTGGATGGCGTACTGTCTGCTGAGCTCGACTTACTGGCGTTACACGCCAAGCGTTTGCGTCTATTTGGTGTATCAAACAAACTACGCTCTGCAGCACAGCGGGCAGAATTCTTGCCAGAGTTCAAAGCAGAGGTGCTACCAGCGATTGCGGATGGCCGCATCAAACCGCTGGTAGACCAAGCGTTCCCCTTTGACCAGCTCGCGCAGGCAAAAGAAATGATGGAAACCAACAAGCACGTCGGCAAGATCGTGCTGAAGATGCCCGTCTAGTTAAGCTGCAGGAGTGCGGATCAAATAATCGAAGGCGCTGAGGGCTGCTTTTGCGCCCTCACCTGCCGCGATGACGATCTGCTTGTAAGGTACGGTCGTGCAGTCACCTGCTGCAAACACACCTGGCAAGTTTGTGTGCCCTTTGGCATCTACGACGATCTCACCGAACTTATTGAGTTCAATGGTTTCTTTCAAGAACTCAGTATTGGGCACTAAGCCGATCTGCACGAACACACCAGCAAGTGCCACATGCTGCTCAACACCCGTCGTGCGATCTTTGAAACGAATCCCGTTCACAACGCTTCCGTCACCGGTGATTTCCATTGTTTGGGCATTGGTGTGCACGGTTACATTAGACAAACTATTGAGCTTGTTCACCAACACGGCGTCGGCCTTAAGCTGATCTGCAAACTCAATCACCGTGACGTGCTCGACGATTCCAGCCAAATCGATGGCAGCCTCAATACCTGAGTTACCTCCACCAATCACTGCTGTGCGCTTGCCTTTAAACAAAGGACCATCGCAGTGTGGGCAATAGGCGACCCCTTTGTTTTTGTACTCTTGCTCGCCAGGTACATTGACATTACGCCAGCGCGCACCAGTCGACAAGATCACCGAGCGCGCGCGCAGTGCTCCACCGTTTTCCATCTCTACAGTGACTAAACCGCCAGCGACTGAGGCTGGAACAACCTTGCTTGCACGCTGCAAGTTCATGATGTCGACTTCGTAGTGACGCACTTGTTGTTCCAAAGCTGCGGCAAATTTTGGGCCATCCGTCTCCAAGACCGAGATGTAGTTCTCGATTGCCATCGTGTCATTGGTCTGACCACCAAAACGCTCTGCAGCGACACCAACTCGAATCCCTTTGCGGGCAGCATAGACTGCAGCAGCAGCTCCCGCGGGTCCACCACCAACGATCAACATATCGTAGGCATCTTTTGCGTTCAACTTTGCGGCCTCACGCTCAGCCGAGTTTGTGTCGAGCTTGGCAACAATCTCTTCGACACTCATACGACCTGAACCAAAAACCTTACCGTTTAAGAACACCATTGGTACGGCCATGATTTCGCGATCAGTCACTTCTTTCTGGAATGCGCCACCCTCAATCACAACGGTCTTGATTTTGGGATTCATAATCGCCATCAAAGACAAGGCCTGCACAACATCTGGGCAGTTGTGGCAACTCAAGGACATATAGACTTCGAAGTTGAAGTCTCCCTCAAGCACCTTGATTGCATCGATGACGTCTTGTTCCACTTTTGGTGGATGGCCGCCTGTCCATAACAATGCGAGCACGAGCGAGGTGAACTCATGACCAAGTGGCAAGCCGGCAAAACGTACGCCATGATCGGTGCCGACAGGCGCCACAACAAAGGACGGCTTGCGTGCATCGTTGCCCGTCGCATCGAGCGTGACCATGTCTGATAGCGATACGATCGTATCGAGCAACTGCCGCATTTCGACGCCCGTCTCGCTGTCATCCAAGGACGCGATCAGACGGATCGGTTGACGCAGCATTCCGAGGTATGTCTGCAATTGAGATTTCAAGGTGTCGTCAAGCATGCTGTTCTCCGGTAAAGGGGCGAACTACCCCAACGATGGCTCAAAGGAGCATCGGTCAATACAACGCCCTGCACGACACAGGGCGTTGAGGCCAGACTTAACTTAGATCTTGCCAACCAAATCCAGTGAAGGAGTCAGTGTCTTAGCGCCTTCGTTCCACTTAGCTGGGCACACTTGGCCTGGGTGAGCAGCTGTGTACTGAGCAGCCTTGAGCTTGCGCACTGTTTCTTTGACATCGCGGGCGATTTCGTTGGAATGCACTTCCATCGTCTTGATCATCAGCTCTGGGTTGATGATGAACGTACCGCGCAGTGCTAAGCCTTCCTCAGGGATATGAACGCCAAATGCATTGGTTAAGGCGTGTGTAGGATCACCAACCAAGGGAAACTTTGCCTTACCCACAGCTGGCGATGTTTCGTGCCAGACTTTGTGCGAGAAGTGTGTGTCGGTCGTGATGATGTAGACCTCTGCACCCGCTTTCTGGAATTCGGCGTAGTTTTCTGCTGCATCCTCAATCTCGGTGGGGCAATTGAAGGTGAATGCGGCTGGCATGAAAATCAGAACCGACCACTTGCCTTTGAGGCTGGCTTCGGTGACTTCGATAAATTTGCCGTTATGAAAGGCTTGGGCTTTGAATGGCTGTACTTGGGTGTTGATAAGTGACATGATGCTTCCTTTAGGTCGATTAACAAAAACAATTTAACTACTAGATTCAGTAGTTAAATTCTAATCGAACAAGGTTGCACTGCACCAATTGTATGTTTTTATGACGGATATTGCTAAATACTATCGAACGCGTAACTTTATTATTCGAAAGCTATCGCTATCGCATTAAAAACTATAAGCAGACTCCATCTCACGGCGGATCTTAAAGGCCGCTGTATTGGGGTCCATTTGGACGTCATCCCAACAGAGGCTCTGGCCCTTAGCCACTGGGCGGATCACCTTGACGCTGTGTGCCATGCCTAACGGCAAGCCACCCATGCGCTTGGACGTGGCCGCGGGCAACAACTTGCCCCAGACCGTGTAGCCACCCTCACCGTCTAGCATCTCGCCGACCTTCAAGTCTCTCTTAGCTGTGGCGACTACATCGGCATTCCAACCCGTCGCAACTCCTGTCGCCTCGCCCCGCAAGGCGACACTTGCCACGCTCATGCCCACCTCTAGTCCAATCAGATGCCAACGCTTGTACAGCGTGAAATAGCGTCCGCTTGGATCAGTATGCGCTTTGTATTCTTCGAAGCAATTTTTGATGTAATCGGTTTCGGCTTCGACTGTGACCCACACCCCCATCCGAATATCGTAAGGAATGACACGACCATCTTTTTCAAGGCTGGAGATCACCTCGACCATCCCCTTGCGCTCAAGCACACCGCCTTCGCTGATAGGACGCGTCACATAGGGGATATCTTCAACACTGGCAGGTGGGTAAAGCAAACCATTGGAAGGCACACCGAGCCCTGCTGCATTAGCAACGGCCGTACTCTCGATTGAAGGCTTTGACCCATCAAGAAAGCTATTGAACATCTTGGGATTCAAGCCACCACGCTCGGCCTGCTCAGGCGTCAAACCCCAATGTTGCCAGACAGTATCCGGCGTTGACTCCGAGTAATGTGGCAGCCACTTATGTCCACGCCCTGCTGCAACCACAGGGAACCCACAGGTACGAGCCCAATCAACTAAGTCACAAATCAAGGCGGGCTGATCGCCAAATGCGAGTGAGTAGACAACGCCCGCGGCCTTCGCACGCGCCCCCAATAAGGGACCACAAAATGCATCGGCCTCAACCGTTACGTTCACCACATGTTTTTTATTTGCGAACGCTTCCAAAATGTGATCAACCGCGTGCATGGGTGAGCCCGTGCATTCAACCACTACATCAACAGAGGGGTGACGTACCAACGCTTGCCAATCTTCCGAAATAAACGTCGTGCCGTTTTTTACCGCATCATCGAGTGAATTTGCGTCGAGACGTTGCACCTCCCACCCAACACGCGCCAGATTCACACGTGCTGCCGCAGGAGACAAGTCCGCAATACCGACCAGATGCACGCCAGGCGTACGCGGGATCTGCGACAAGTACATCGAGCCAAACTTACCTGCACCAATCAAGCCCACACGGATAGGCCGATTCGCGGCAGCCCGCTCTAACAATTTTGCATGCAAGCTCATGCGGTTTCCTTCAAAAGATCAAGTGAGGTTTCAAGTGCACTACTAGGCATACCCTTTGCCCAGGGAAGATCGACGGGATAGGGCTTAAGCAGACAGTCATCAGGCAAACACTCGATTGGAGTGAAGTCGCGATGCGCAATGTATTCAGGTCTCTTGTGACGGCGGATGTGATTTGAGACTGCGCAAACACTCAGATAAACGCTATTGCGATTCCAAGGCGAAAGGTTGCTAGAGGACGCGTGCACCAAACAACTGTGGAACAAAATCATTGAGCCTGCTGGCCCGGTGGGACTGACGATTCCGCCATCCTTATCCCCAGCACGCCCGACAAGCTGACGAATCAAGTCATTATCAACTGTCCAAAGCGGATAGCTCGTGGTGGTGAGATCATGCTTTGCATTCACGACGCCTTTCTTGTGGCTGCCTGGAATAAACATCAAGGGGCCATTGAATGGATTCACATCATCTAAAAAGATCGCCACGTTCATCGCGCGTTCAGTCGGCATCAAATCATCGTTGAGCCAAGTACCGTAGTCCTGATGCCATTGCCACACATCACCCTCAAAGGCCATCTTGCCGTTGATTTTGAATTGATGCATGTAGAGTTTTTCACCGAACAAGTCTTCCACTGGTTTGATCATGCGCGGATGACGAGCGAGCTTGGCGAAGGGCTCGCTATACATATGTGCAGCAAAGTTGGTACGTACCGCGTCGCTATCTTTCTCCCGGACGTTATAGGCTTCGCGGCGACTGTACAGTTCTGGCACTGCAGCATTTAACGCTTTGGTTTCTTCAGGGCTAAACAGCCCAGGAAAAAATAAATAACCATCCTTGTCGAACTGCGCAAGTTGTTCCGGTGTTAGGTTCATGATTGTCTCTTTATCGGGAGTAAAGCTGCGTTTTCATAATATACAAGAGGGGTGGTATAAAACCGGTATAGTAAATAAAAATCGCTTGGTAATTCATTTTCTTCAGACCAAGCTAAAACCAACGAGACATCATCACCATGAGTATTCGCGGCAAGGCCTATATTGCAGGCATTTTTGAGCATCCTGCACGTAAGATCCAAAACAAATCCCTCGCGCAGTTGCACGCCGAGTGCGCTAAAGGCGCGCTCGAAGATGCGGGCTTAACGATCAAGGACGTTGACGGCTACTTTTGCTCAACCGACGCCCCAGGTGGCTTAGGCGGCATCAACATGATCGACTACATGGGTTTGACTGTCACCCATTCTGACTCCACCAATACCGGTGGATCCTCGTACCTATATCTCGTGGCCCATGCGGCTGAAGCAATTGCTGCGGGTAAATGTAAGGTCGCTCTCATCACCTGTGCGGGCTTTGGGCGCCCTGGCACGGTTGTACGTGAACTGGACTCAGCCATCCCAGACACCCCCTTCGAAATACCTTACGGCCCAGTGACTGTGAACTTGTACGCACTGGCTGCAATGCGCCACATGTACGAATTCGGCACCACAAGTGAACAATTGGCTTGGGTAAAGGTTGCTGCATCGCATCATGCCCAACACAACCCGAACGCAATGCTCAAGAAAGTTGTGACGGTCGAAGATGTTCTGAACTCGCCAATGATCTCAGACCCGCTTCACCGACTTGATTGCTGTGTGGTGACCGACGGCGGTGGCGCGGTCATCGTGGTGAGCCCCGAAATCGCCAAAACCTTGAAACGTCCAAAAGTAAAGCTTATCGGTGCGGGCGAATCGCCCAAAGGCCAAATGGGCGGCAAAGTAGATATCACCTACTCCGGCGCTGTCCGCTCTGGCCCAATCGCCTTTGCCGAAGCAGGCGTAACGCCCAAAGATATCAAGTACGCATCGATTTACGACAGTTTCACGATCACTGTTGTTATGACGCTAGAGGACTTGGGCTTTTGCAAAAAGGGCGAAGGTGGAAAGTTCGTGATGGACGGCAATCTCATTTCTGGTGTGGGCAAACTGCCTTTCAATACAGACGGTGGTGGCCTATGCAATAACCACCCCGTCAACCGCGGTGGCATCACCAAGATTATTGAGGCCGTGCGACAACTGCGCGGAGAAGCGCACCCACTTGTACAAGTTAAAAACTGCGATCTCGCGCTCGCACACGGAACAGGCGGTGCCTTGAGCACACGTCACGGCAGCGCCACACTCATCATGGAAAGAGAATAACGCGATGACTACTCCCTACCAAGACAGAAAGATTCCTGCACCAAAATGCAACGACGGTGACGAGGTCTACTTCAACGCTGCGACCGAGGGCAAGCTACTCGTCAAACAATGTGCTGACTGCGGTGAATATCATCACTATCCGCGTGCGCTTTGCCCCTTCTGCTTTAGCGACAAGACCGAATGGAAAGAAGCGAAAGGCTCAGGAACGATCTACAGCTACAGCATCACACGAACGTCAGGTCCAGTGCCCTACGCCATCGCCTACGTGACGCTCGATGAAGGCCCGACCATGCTGACGAATATTGTCGACTGCGACCTCGACGCCATCCGTTGCGGACAACGTGTGAAGGTTGCCTTCAAACCAAGCGAAGACGGCCCGAGCGTTCCCGTCTTTACACTCGCCTAACGCAAAAGAGGATCTGCCATGAGCGACGCACTATTCACCTACTGGGTTGGCATGGATATTCCTGCCGACACAAGCGCAGCTGACGTTGCTGCGTTCAACGACTTCTATAACAACGTGCACCGTAAGGAAGTGCTGGCAGCAAATCCAGGCTTTCTGCGAGGTCGTCGTTACGAGCTCGCCCAAGACGATACGCGTGGGCCTCGTGGGCCGCGATTCTTGGCGTGCTACGACATCGAAAGCAAAGAAGCTGCGATGCTGTATGTCTCGCGCAACGATGGCCCCGCGAGCG
>JBEDEU010000051.1:0-10964 GCA_041175585.1 Pseudomonadota bacterium
CGGTTAAGGCGCGATAGTTAACAGCCACCTCTTGCATACAGATCGCATCAAAATCCGCCATGCCGCGGGCGTGCTCAATCACGCGCTTGATATCGACGACTTCATCTAGGCCTTTAAACCACTGCACGTTCCAAGTCAGAATTTTCATTGCATCCTTGCCTTCACTTAATGCCTGCGCGCATAAACGATTGAACGAACTGCCGCTGAAACAACAAGAAGCCAATCAGTAACGGCCCCGAGGTCAGCAACGTCGCAGCGGTAATGATGGACCAGTCAATCCCTTGATCACTCGATGAGAACACCTGTAGACCCACGGTGAGCGGACGCGACTCGACAGAGTTACTGACAATCAACGGCCATAAGAAGTTATTCCAGTGGTGGCTCACCGAGACAAGCGAGAACGCCAGATAGACGGGCTTTGCGAGCGGTATGTAGACGTGGCGCAGAATCTGCATGGTCGACGCCCCCTCCATCGCGGCAGCCTCTACCAGCTCCTTAGGGATGGTTTTAAAGGTCTGTCGCAACAAGAATATTGCAAAGGCCGAGGCAAAGTAAGGCAACCCGATGCCAAACAAGGTGTCTACCAACCCTAGATGGCTGAGCGTCTGATAATTACGTACCAAAAGAATTTCTGGCATCACCATGAGCTGCACAAGCACCAACGAAAATAATACGCTCTTGCCAAAGAATTCAAACCGGGCGAACGCGTAAGCTGCAAGCGTGCACAGTACAAGCTGCATACAAAGAATGGTCGCGACCAAGAGCGTGGTGTTTAAAAAGTAGCGCGCGAAAGGCGCGGCATCCCAAGCGGCTTTAAAATTATCTAGTGTCAGCGGTGCGGTCAGCGACAGCTTGGTCGCGAACTCTGAAGGATGAATAGCGGCCCAAAAGGCATAGAGCAGCGGCATGATCCACAACAAAGCCAGACACCAGGCACCGATCGTTGAGAGCAGCGAGGCTTGCCCGCCTAAGCCACCTGTGCGAACTACGCGCGCGCCGCTGTTAAGAGTCGTACTCATCGGTAGTGCGTCCTGCGGTCAAGCACAAAGAACTGAAACAAGCCGATCAGCGCTAACAATGCCAGCAAAACCGCCGTTAGTGCCGAGGCATAGCCCTGATCCCAGAACTTGAAACCCACCTCATACAAATAGAACAGCAACAAAGACGAGGCGTTATCTGGCCCACCCTTGGTCATCACAATGATGTGATCCACCATACGGAAGGCGTTGATCAGGGCATTGACCAACACAAAGATGGTGGTGGGCATCAGCAGCGGCCATTGCACACGCCGAAAGAAGTACCAGGCACTCGCCCCCTCAATCTGCGCCGCCTCTTTATAACTAGGGCTAAGCGTCTGCAAGGCAGCAAGATAAAAAATCATGAAGAAACCGGCCTCTTTCCAGATCGCCACGACGATCACAGAGCCCAGCACTAAATTAGGATCGCCTAGCCAATTCTGACCGTGCCCACCAAAGAGCTGTATGACTTGATTGATCAGGCCGTAGCCAGGCGTGTAGAAAAAAATCCAGATGTTCGCAACAGCAATCATCGGCAAAACTGTCGGTAAAAAATACGACAAGCGTAAAAACTGCCGACCTGCGATCTTGTCATTGACCCATAACGCCATTCCGATCGATAAGGCAATGGAGACCGGAATGGTCACTACGGCAAACCAAAAATTATTACGCAACGACTTCCAGAAGGTAGGGTCGTCGATCATGACGGCATAGTTCTCTAGGCCGACAAAGACTGCGGCACGTCCGGCACGCGGCGTCGACATCAAACTGTCGATCAGCGTGCCCACAGCCGGATAGTGCGTGAAGCCCACTAAGAACACAAAAGCGGGCAACAGCAATAAATAGGCCTGGACGTGACGCAACCCTAACTGCATTTACTTATAACCACGCAACAAACGGTTCGCCTCGGCCTGCGCATCCTTCATGGCTTGCTCAGGAGTCTTGGCACCAGTCAAAGCTGCCTGCAAGCCATCGTTCAAGGCCTTGGTCACGCGTTGGTTGTCATGCGTCGACAATTCAGCGACAGCGTGTGGCAACTGATCACGAGCAACGAGTGCGGGTGGGAAGTCTGCAGCGTACTTTTTAAGTGCAGGCGTTTCATAGGCAGCAGGCGAAACAGCCACGTAGCCGGTGTCGATGCTCCACTGTGCAGCGCGCTCGGGTTGGGTCAGCCACTGGGCAAACTTGTAAGCACCCGTTTGCTCAGCTACGGTGGCCTTCTTAAAGATAAAGAAGTTACCGCCGCCTGTAGGCGAACCGCGACGCTCACCAGCTGGCAACATGGCCACACCGAAATCAAACTTGGCGTTGCTGCGAATATTAGTCAGGTTACCCGTTGTGGTCCAGATCATGGCAGCCTTACGTTCCATGAAGTCGCGTGGCGTGGTGCCCCACTCTACAACGCCCGGTGGGTGGATACCGTGCTTACGCGACAGATCAACCCAGTACTGCAAAGCGCTAACGACTTTGGGGTCGTCATACTTCACCGCATTACCGGCCGGATTAGCCAAAATAGCGCCATTCTGTGTGCTGAAACCCTGGAACAACCAGTAAGGGAAACCGCTCGAAGGCACCTGAATGCCCCACTGTGTGACCTTGCCGCTAGCATCTTTCTTGGTCAGCTTCTGACCCATGCTGATGGTTTCGGCCCAGGTTTGTGGTGGTTTGTTTGGATCGAGCCCAGCTTCTTTGAAAAGCTCTTTGTTCCAATACAGCACGACAGTTGAACGCTGGAATGGCACACCCCAGGTCTTGTTATCAAACTGGCCGTTCAACAAAAAAGCGGGGAAGAAGCTCTTGAGCCAGGCGCGGTCTGCGTCGGTTTTAACGAAGTCGTCGATTGGCGCAATGGCGCCCTCGTCTGCCAGCGTGAACGTATCAGTCGACAACAAGATCGCTGAAGTTGGCGGCTTACCTGCCTTGTGTGCGGTCAGGACTTTAACAATCGTTTCCTGGTAAGTACCCGAGTAAACCGGGGTCACGTTGTAGTCGGGGTTTTCTTTATTGAACTGTGCGGCATAGCCGTCAATGATCTTGGTGATCGGGCCACCCACAGCCACTGGAAAATAAAACGAGATTTCGGTCTTGGCCATCGCCGCAGCGCTGACACAGAGACCTGCTGCAACCATTGCAGCACGAGTCCACATTTGTTTCATGACTATCTCCTTAGAGTTCAACTAACGATACGCAAACCATCTTTATCGAACCAATGCAGGCTCGACACATCCCAACCCAGCTGAATGTCTTGTTGCAACTGCTGCGCATGCTTGCCTTCAGCCCGCACCACAATCACTTGATCGCCAGCGCGTGCATGCAACATCAAGTCTGCACCGGTGAACTCCGTGTGGTCCACCGATAGGCGGTGCGCACCACCTAGCCGCACATCTTCAGGTCGCACACCCACATGGGTTGCTCCGGCTGGAGCTTGCAAGGCAATGTCTGTACCGGCGATTTTGCCGTCTTTGAGTTCGAGCATATTCATGCGCGCACTACCAATAAACTGTGCGGCAAACCGAGTAGCAGGTTGCTGATAGATCTGTGTCGGTGTGGCAACTTGTTCAATCCGTCCATCGCGCAGCAACACCACGCGATCGGCCATACTCATGGCCTCGGTCTGATCATGCGTGACGTACACCACCGACAAACCAAGTTTCTGCTGCAAGGCACGCAACTCGTGGCGCATTTCCTGACGCAGCTGCGCATCCAAATTGGATAGCGGCTCATCCATCAGACACAGTTTGCTATCGGCCACCAAGGCGCGTGCCAACGCAACACGCTGCTGCTGTCCGCCCGACAACTCACCAGGCTTGCGCGACTGCAAATGACTCAAGCTCAATAGATCAAGCGTGCGCGCAAGACGCGCTGCGATATCCTGGCTACTAACGCGACGAATCTTCAGACCAAAGACAACATTCTCAGCAACAGATAGATGCGGAAACAGGGCGTAATTCTGAAACACCATTGACACGCCGCGCTGCGCGGGTGCCGCCTCGGTGACATCACGATCAAATATTTTGATGCGACCACAGGAAGGTGTTTCTAAACCTGCAATCAAACGCAAGGTGGTGGTCTTGCCGCATCCGGAGGGGCCGAGCAAAACAGAGAACTCTCCTTGCTCAAGCGACAAATCGCTTGGACGCAAGGCAGCAGTCGCCCCCCAATTTTTTCCGACCTGCTCAAATAACACTGCTGTCATATTTATATATCGCTCTTCTGGCTGACTGACTTTGGTGCCTATCGTAGCCGAAGTAATTACCTATCTGTGCACGGTATCAGCGGCACATGACATTTATGTTGCAGCGCAAAACGGTGATACATTAAACCGATGAAACAAACAGCTTCCAAAACCCGCCTCTGGGACCTCCCCACCCGTGTCTTTCACTGGGCACTCGTTGTGTGCGTCGTAGGCGCGCTCGTGACAGTCAAGCTTGGCGGTAACTGGATGCAATGGCACATGAACTTTGGCATCGCCACCCTCGCTCTGCTGGTGTTTCGCATCATCTGGGGCCTGATTGGGCCTCGCTATGCACGGTTCAGCTCTTTTTTGCCGAGTATTCGCGCTGCCTGGGACTATTTGTGTAACGCCTCTTCAAATACGCAGCACCAGGCCGGGCATAATCCCTTGGGCGCGTGGTCGGTCTACGCTCTACTAGGTATGTTGCTCCTGCAAGCGAGCACGGGACTATTCGCAACCGATGACATCATGTACCAAGGCCCCTTATCGGTGTTGGTGAGTAACGACCTGGTCGCGCAGCTGACAAGCGTCCACAAACTCGGCGAGCTCGCTATTTTTTTCTTACTTGGCCTACACCTTATTGCAATCGCGTTTTACACCATCAAAGGGCACGGACTGGTCGGGCCGATGATTCATGGCGACGCCAACAGCAACAACCTGACCGCTGGCACCCTACCCGCACAGGACGATTGGCGTGTTCGTGTAGGTGCTTTGGTTCTCGCTGTAGTGCTTGCCTGTATAGCCTGGTGGCTAGCCACTGCACAGTTTGGTCCAAGCTTCAGCTAAGCCCTATCCACACAAGCGTTGGGAACTCTTTTTGCTAAGATCGGTCTCACAAAAAATATGCCGGCACGACAAGCCGATTAAATCAACTTAAAACAAAAGAAACGGGGACAATTTTTATGCCAAGCTTAAACAACGCAAACTGCAGGATCTACTGGCGCACCGATGGCAATCCAGACCTCCCTGCCCTCGTGCTGAGTAACTCACTGGGCACAGATCACACGTTGTGGGATCCGATTCTTGATGAACTGCTCAAACACTTTTATGTGGTGCGCTACGACACGCGCGGCCATGGTGGTTCAGACGCTCCCGCAGGCGACTACACGCTGAATGAATTGACCGACGATGTGCAAGCAGTCATTGCAGCAGCGCGTCTCACAAAATACGACTTCTGTGGCATCTCCCTGGGCGGCATGACAGGAATGGAACTCGCCGCGCGTCGCCCCATTGGTTTGCGCCGCCTGATTCTGAGCAACACTGGCGCTGAGTTTCCAGCAGGTACGTGGGATCAGCGCATTACGGCGATCAAACAAGGTGGGATGGCCGCGGTCGTGGATGGCATTCTCGGCAGATTTTTTACGCCTGACTTTGTTACGAAAAATTCGATTGGTCTACAACGTGTTCGTAATGCAGTTTTGACGGGTGCACCGCAGGGTTACATCGGCTGCTGCTCAGCCATTCGCGATATGGAGCTCTATCCACGCTTGAGCCAGATCCAGGTTCCGACCTTAGTGATCGTTGGGGACTTTGATCAGTCCACACCGCTTGCGCGGGGCCAGGCTTTAGTTGAGCGCATCAAAGGTAGCAAACTCGTCACACTACCCTGTGCGCATATCCCTCCAACGGAAATCCCAGAGCAATATGTGCAAACGGTATTGCCATTCTTGTTGAGCTAAACAGCTCAATCAAGTCAAAAGAAAAACCCCGTCGTTCAGCGTTGAACGACGGGGTTTTTAATGCGGCGCTAATTTAGAGAATTACTTTTTAGCGCGATAAGAATCGTGACAAGCCTTGCAACTTGCGCCAACGTCACCCGCTGCTGAGCGCAACTTGTTCAAATCGCCTGAATCAGCAGCCGCAGATAACTTCACGACAGCAGCTTCGAATTTTTGCTGAGCCGCTTTGAAGCCTGCAGCGTCTGACCAAATCTCAGGCTTGGCGCTGCTTGTCCCTTGCGTGCCAGCACCAAAGGCAGACCAAGGCAAAGTCGACAGAGTTTGAATCACGGCAACGTTTGCTTTAACCGCAGCTGCATCAAAGGCTACTTGGCCTTTCAGCACAGGCTGCAGACGGCTCATGTGTGTGCCCAACATGGAGAAGGCAGACTGCCGATACTTGATGGCATCTTCAGGCTTGGCGAATTGAGCATGCGCCGAGCTCGTCCAAAGCGGTGCACAGACAACTGTTGCTGCCAATACGAGCGATAGTTTTTTCATGATGCGACTCCGGAAGGGAAGATAGCGTTTTAGGTTAGGGGTAATTTCTTTAAACGTCGACGGCTAATTGCTTGGCCAAGCCGATGTAACTGCGTGGCGTCAATACAAGCATACGAGCCTTCGCGTCGGCAGGCAACGCCAACCCAGTAATAAACTCTCGTAAAGCCTCTTGCGTAATACCCTTGCCGCGCGTGAGAGCCTTGAGTTGTTCATAGGGCTGGGGCAAGCCGTAACGGCGCATCACTGTCTGAATTGGCTCTGCCAAAATTTCCCAGCAGTTATCCAGATCGGCATCAATCGCGGCCGCATTGACTTCAAGCTTGCCCAAACCACGCAAGCAGGCGTCGTAAGAGACCAGGCAGTAACCAAGAGCCACGCCAAGGTTGCGCAGCACGGTCGAGTCCGTGAGGTCGCGCTGCCAGCGCGAGATCGGCAGCTTCTCAGACAAATGGCGCAGCATGGCGTTGGCCATGCCGAGGTTGCCCTCGGAGTTTTCGAAATCAATCGGGTTCACTTTATGGGGCATGGTCGATGACCCTACTTCGCCGTCTTTGAGGCGCTGTTTGAAATAACCCAACGCAATGTAGCCCCAGATGTCGCGATTCAAGTCGATCAAAATCGTGTTGGTACGTGCAATGGCATCGAACAACGCTGCCATCCAGTCGTGCGGTTCGATTTGAATCGTGTGGGGGTTTTGCTTCAGACCCAATTGCTTGAGCACGCGTCCGCTGAACGCAGGCCAATCGATTTCTGGGTAGGCCGAAACGTGGGCGTTGTAGTTACCGGTCGCACCGTTCATCTTGGCGAGCGGCACAACGGCCTGGATGTTTGCAATCGCATCGCGCAGTCGCGCGGCGACGTTGGCGAACTCTTTACCCAAGGTTGTGGGGGTAGCAGGCTGACCGTGCGTGCGCGAGAGCATGGGCTGAGCCGCTTGCGCCTTCGCGATATGCTGCACCGCCGCATAAACCTTTTGCAACTGTGGCAAGACAACCGCATCCCGAGCACGACCCAGCATCAAAGCGTGTGATGTGTTGTTGATGTCCTCTGACGTACAGGCGAAGTGAATGAACTCCCCCGCCCGCTCGAGTTCGGCGTCGCCCGCGACCTTCTCTTTAAGCCAGTACTCAACGGCCTTAACATCGTGGTTGGTCGTTTTTTCAATATCCTTAATTCGCTCGGCATCTGCCTCAGAAAAGTTGGATACCAAGCCCAACAACTTAGCCCTTGCACCAGCACTAAAAGCCGGTAGCTCGGGTAAGCCCGCCTCAGACAACCCGATCAACCAGGCGATTTCCACCTCGACCCGATGCGCCATGAAGCCTGCCTCGGACAGAAGTGGTCGTAAACCGTCACAACGCGAGGCATAGCGCCCGTCGAGCGGCGAAACGGCGTTGAGCGAGCTCAAGGATGAATTAGTTTTCATAGGTGGGATTTACGACAAAAAAACAACACAATGGATGCAAAGAAGTTTATCACTCCCCCGCACACGCCATTGAGCCCATCCTAGCGGATACACTCTAAGGCGTATGCTTTTCGCTGGAAGCACCCCCAGTTAAAGCACTTTAGCTAATCTTTGTTTAGTCGGTTACATGAAACTTATTGCATCCCTCACAAGCCCCTACGTCCGCAAAGTACGCATTGTGATGGCTGAAAAAAAGCTCGACTACGAGTTGCAATTAGAGAACGTTTGGGCCGCCGATACCAAAGCAGCGCAGTACAACCCGCTTGGCAAAGTGCCTTGCCTGATCACAGATGATGACACGCGCCTGTACGACTCGCGTGTGATCGTGGAATACCTCGATACGCTCTCCCCTGTCAGCCATATGATTCCCAAGACGGGCCGCGAACGCGCGATCGTCAAATGCTGGGAAGCCCTCGCCGACGGCACGCTTGATGCGGCGATCATTATCGTCAAAGAGCTGCAACGCCCCGCCGAACAGCAAAGTAAAGAATGGATCGACCGCCAGTACGGAAAGATTCACGCAGCTTTAGCTGCAATGGAAAATGATCTAGGCACACAGACACATTGCATGGGTGTTGGCTACAGCCTGGCTGACGTGGCCGTAGGTGTACTGCTGGGCTACCTAGACTTCCGATTCCCCCAGATCGCTTGGCGTGACAACGCACCAAATCTGACCCGTCTCTACGCGAAGTTGTCTTTGCGCCAGAGCTTTATCGACACGGTTCCGGTCGTCAGCTAAATAGTTTCTTCGGGCAGATCACATTGCCACCTAGCTGGCAATGATTCCGCCACCTAAACAGACATCACCGTCATACAACACCGCAGATTGCCCAGGTGTCACGGCCCACTGCGGGTCTGTAAAACTTAAACTGAAAACCTCTGCCGTCGCACCGCTCAAGGCGCAGGGTGCATCCGCCTGACGGTACCGCGTCTTTGCGACATAGCCACCCGCGTCAGGGGCAACCCCAGACACCCAGCTCGCCTGATCCGCAGACAACGTGTCAGATAACAACCAGGGGTGGTCATGCCCTTCCACAACATACAGCGCATTGTTTTCAAGATCTTTGCGCGCGGCATACCAGACCGGGCCCGTACCATCAGCATGCTGATGGCCTTTCACACCACCAATCCCTAAGCCTTTGCGTTGACCGAGCGTGTAAAACGATAAGCCGTGGTGCTTACCGACTTGCTTGCCCGCCTCAGTCAAAATAGGACCAGGCTTAGTCGGCAGATAGCGATTCAGAAACTCGCGAAAGGGTCGCTCGCCAATGAAACAAATCCCAGTGGAATCTTTCTTGGCCGCATTCGATAGTTTGAGTTCGTGGGCGATGCGACGCACTTCACTTTTGGGAATCTCACCCAACGGGAAAAGCGTGCGCGATAGTTGTGCCTGATTCAAGCGATGCAAAAAATAGCTCTGATCCTTGGTGTGATCCAAGGCCTTGAGTAACTCAAAGCGTGGTCCAGCCGCGCTTTCAACTGAGCGGACACGTGCGTAGTGACCGGTTGCAATGTGATCGGCACCCAGTGACATGGCATGGTCCAGAAACGCCTTGAACTTGATCTCTGCGTTACACAACACATCTGGGTTTGGGGTACGACCAGCCGAATACTCGCGCAAGAAGTCCGCGAACACTCTGTCTTTATATTCAGCAGCAAAGTTGACGGCCTCAATATCGACACCGACAACATCAGCCACGCTGACGGCATCTAGCCAATCTTGACGCGTTGAGCAGTATTCCGAGTCGTCATCGTCTTCCCAATTCTTCATGAAAAGACCCACGACCTCATAGCCCTGCTCTTTCAGAAGCCAGGCCGTGACAGACGAGTCAACGCCGCCGGACATGCCGACCACGACGCGTTTTTTTGCATTGGAATGCTTACTTTGGGCTGAATCAGTCATATTGGGTGAAATTGTAGTCGGGATCTGGGAAAGTGCTCTATGGTCATGGGGGGTGCCACGGGGTGCAATGGTGTATAAATCTAGGATTCACTTTCTTTCTAATTGGAGAAGTCTATGCGCATTGGGATTCCGCGCGAGACACGCGATGGCGAGACCCGGGTTGCCGCCACCCCTGAAACCGTTAAAAAGTACGTTGCCGGCGGACATCAGGTCTGCGTCGAACGTAGTGCTGGCCTGGCGTCGCATTACAGTGACGCGGCTTATGAGCAAGCGGGTGCACAACTCACCGATGCCGCGCAAGCACTCTCTGCCGCACTGATCCTTAAAGTACGCGCACCGGATGCAGCCGAGCTCGGCAAAATCCAAGCCGGCGCAGCTGTAGTCGGCATGCTGGATCCCTTTGATGAAGCGGGCCTCGACGCGATGGCCCAAGCCGGCATCACGGGCTTTGCGCTCGAGGCGGCACCTCGCACCACCCGTGCGCAAAGCTTGGATGTCTTATCCTCGCAAGCCAACCTAGCCGGTTACAAAGCCGTGCTGCTCGGTGCACATTATTACGGTCGCATGTTTCCGATGATGATGACAGCAGCGGGCACTATCAAAGCTGCACGCGTTGTGATCTTGGGCACCGGCGTGGCGGGTCTGCAAGCGATCGCAACAGCCAAGCGACTGGGCGCTGTGGTGGAGGCCTCGGACGTGCGCCCAGCAGCGAAAGAACAAGTTGAATCGCTTGGTGCAAAGTTTATTGACGTACCCTTTGAAACTGACGAAGAACGTGAGATCGCGCAAGGCGTGGGCGGTTATGCCCGCCCCATGCCAGCGAGCTGGATGACGCGTCAAGCAGCTTTGGTCTCCGAGCGTTGCAAACAGGCGGATATCGTGATTTCGACCGCCTTGATTCCTGGTCGCCCTGCACCGACCTTGATTTCAGCCGAAACGGTACGTGCGATGAAGCCAGGGTCGGTCATTGTGGATCTGGCCGTTGAGCGCGGTGGCAACTGCCCTCTCTCGCAAAAAGGCCAGGTCGTGCAAGAAAACGGCGTCACACTCGTTGGCCTGACCAACTTACCTGGCATGGTCGCGACGGATGCCTCAGCGCTCTACTCACGCAACATACTGGACTTCC
>JBEDEU010000052.1:0-10410 GCA_041175585.1 Pseudomonadota bacterium
TGTTTCACTTGTGGCTTGTTCTTGTTTGCGCGCGTCTTTGCCAAAAATCATGAAGGCGATTTCATAGCGTGCATTGAGCAATGCGATTGCTGCGACGGACTGCCCAGAGCCTTTCGCCAGTCCCAGCATCTCTTCTGTGTATTCCGCGTTTTGCGATTCCATCGCGTGTTGCCAGCGTATTGCTTCTTCTAGCGCTTCAGCACGTGGTAGCCCCGATGCTTCAAACCGCAGTAGGTATGTTTCTACGTTTGCCGCCACATCCGCGGCAAAATGTTGTCCGTGTTTGAAGCCGCGCTCATAGGCGTTGTCGCCAACGGTGAGAGCTGGCATGTGTTTACGCGTTGTCATGTGCCTACCTGTTCATGCATTACTTTGTAGAGTTCTCTGTTGATCTCGGCCACGAGTGCTAAAAATGCGTCTGACAGACGCGTTTCTTCGTTGCGCGGTCTGGGTAAATCAATGTCATAGATTTTGTGAATGCGCCCAGGGCGAGCCGACATCAGCACAACACGATCCGACAAGAAAACCGCTTCGGCCAAAGAGTGCGTCACGAAGATGACGGTCTTTTGATATTGCTGCCATATGCGCATCAATTCGAACGCCATCCGGTCTCGCGTGATTTCGTCGAGCGCGGCAAAGGGTTCGTCCATTAACAGTACAGAGGGGTCGAGCGCAAGCGCACGCGCAAGTGCTGCGCGTTGTTGCATGCCTCCTGAAAGCTGGTGGGGAAGCTTATTTTCGAAACCCTTGAGTCCGACGATTTCAATAAGCTCTGCTACGTTAATCGACTGTGAGCCACCTGCATTCTCTTTGCGCTGACGTACTAGATCACGTAGCAGGCAGACATTTTTCTCAATGGTGAGCCAAGGCATTAAATTTGCTTGCTGAAACACCAAACCGATTCGACCGGCTTGGCGCAGCACGGATGGCTGTGCCCCATCGATCACGACCTTTCCTGCTGTGGGTGGCATTAAGTCTGCTAGCACTTTCAGTAAGGTGCTTTTGCCGCAGCCCGATGGCCCGACCAGTGATACAAACGCTCCAGCCTCAATGTTTAAATCAACGGGAGCGAGCGCGCGGACAGAGTCGGTAGAGCCAACGCCGTACGTGACCTCTACCGCCTCGATCTGTATCCCAGTTGTGTGATGGTGTTTGGAATCGGCCATCACTTTACTTCGCGGGCTGCTTAATAATTTGTGCGAGCGTCTTGGCTTCGTCAATGCTATTTACGATTGCGTTGGTGTACATCGAATTTGCTGCTGGCTTCTTAGGCAAATCACCGCCACTCGCCAAAATATCGATCGATGACTGCCACTTTGCATCCGTCATGAGGCCAAAGCGTTCGGCGTAATCTGGTGTGTTGTAAAGGTCGTAGATCATACGCAGTTTGCGTGACTCGAGCTTCAGATCGCGATCTGGCGAGACGGCAACGATTTCTTTCATCGCAGTCTCTACATTGTCGTGCGTCCAGATCAAACTCTTGATCGTGGCGCGTACAAAGCGTTTGACTAGGTCTGGGTTCTTTTTTAGGAGCGCGTCGCTCGTGTAGATCACAGTTCCGTAAAACTGAACGCCGTAGTCGCGTACAGGCATGACATTTACTGGGAAGCCCCGCCCTTCAAGTGTGAGTGCCTGACCAAACGAGTACCCAAACAGCCCGTCTACCTGTCCCGCTGCCAGCATTTGCACTTCTGCGCCGCGTGCGACGGTCACGAATTCGATGTCTTTACGCGTGAGTCCGCCCTTGGTTAGTACCGGTTCGATCAAGCCAATGACGTTTGCCTGAAACCAAGCGAGTTTCATCCCTTTCATTTTCTCTGGCGATGTGATGCCAGCTTTCTTTGGCGTAATGACAGAGAAAGGGTTGTCTGGTTGGTCTGCCATGACGGCTATGATTGGCAGCCCGCTGCCTTTTGCTTTAACAAAGGCATCTGCGTTCGTCACGCCAAACTGTTCGCGCCCTGTGGCGATAAATACTTCGTTTTGTTGTCCAGCTGAAGGTGGACGAATCTCGAGGTCAATACCTTCTTCTTTGTAAAAGCCTTGTGCTCGTCCCCCAAAGTATTGCGCATGCATGCCCCAGGGTGTGAAATTGATACGCAAGACAACTTTGTCTAACGCCGCTGCTTGTTGCGACAGGGCGGGCAGAGGTGCCGCGCACAGCAGCAGACTGGCGACTAAAGGTATGTGCCGCAGCAGCGTGGAAGCAAAATTAATTTTTGAGAATGCCATGTGTTTTCCTTAAACGTGCGAAGTGGAATCGTTTAGACCCGTGCGCCAAGACATGCGCGTTTCGATCCAGGACATAAAGTTAAAAAATAAAGTGCCTATGACTGCCAAAGAAATGATTGCGGCAAAGGAGCGTGCGGTGTTGAAGTTAAAACTGCCAGACAGGACTAGGTAGCCAAGGCCATTCGACGCGGCCAGCCATTCAGCAACAATCGCACCGAGCACTGCGAGTGTTGTTGCGATGCGTAGACCTGCAAAGATGTACGGAATGGCATAGGGCAGACGCAGCTTAAACAGCATCTGCCGCTCGCTTGCAGCGACGGAGCGAAAGACGTCTGCGAGGCCGCGATCGACTTCTTTAAAACCTGCCATCGTGTTGATGACGATTGGAAAGAACGCAATAGACATGACAACAGCAATTTTTGAGCCAGAGCCAGCACCAATCCAGACAAGGATGAGCGGCGCGATGGCGATCTTGGGCACGCTTTGAAGGCCAACGAAGATCGGCATGATCAAGCGCTCGATGAGGGGGAAGCGAATCATCAGCGCAGAGACTGCTAATGCGAAAACCACGGCTGTGATGTAGCCCGAGGCAATCGCCCAAACGGTGGCGAGCGAATGCATCTGAATGAGCGCCCACTCATCAACAAAAAGTGTTGCAATCTCTGTGGGAGCCGGGAGCAAAAAGTTTGGCACCTCAAAAAATCGCACTCCGGTTTCCCAAAGCAAAACCAGCACCGCAATCAAGATGCCTGAGCTCCAACTTTGAGCAAAACGACCTAAGGCTGCCATTCGTTCTCCCCGTATAGGTGTCAGCGAGCTAAGATATCTGCCTGTCGCCCTTGGTGTCAACGCATTTGATGCGCATTTACAGAGGAATTCCAATGACTCGCCATATCGTATGCCTAAGCTATGACTTTGACGTGCAGTCAGGCTTTATCTCCCGTGGATTAACCTCGCCCACGCCACTCTCGCGTGGCGAGTTTGGCGTAGTGGGGTCCAAAAGGATTCTGGACCTGCTTGCTGCGCACGGTATTCCAAGCACTTGGTTTGTGCCTGGCTTCACTATTGAGACCTACCCAGAGGCTTGTGAGGCTGTTGTGAAGGGTGGCCACGAGATCGGCCACCATAGCTGGGCGCATATTGCGCCTGCTAATCAGACGCTGGAGGAGGAAGAGGCTGACATGGTGCGTGCAAGCGAGGCGATTGTTCGTCTCACTGGGTCGCGCGCCGTTGGCTATCGGTCTCCCGCCTGGGATTTGAGTGATAACACCTTGAATTTGCTCCTGAAATACGGTTTTGAGTATGACAGCAGCATGATGGGCGGCGATTATGTGCCGTATCCCGTGCGCCAGGGGGATCAGGTCAAGCTTGGTGAACCCGTGCGCTTTGGCCCACCGACTTCTTTGATTGAAATGCCAATTAGCTGGCATCTGGATGATCATCCGCATTTTGAGTACTGGCGGCTGCCGAATACCGTCAATCCCGGGTTGCAAAGTGCCCGGGTCGTCATGGACAGTTGGCTTGATGAGTTTCGCTACTTTAAGAAAACGACCGACTTTGGGATCCTGACTTACACCATGCATCCATACGTATTGGGCCGCGGCAATCGCATGCTGGCCTTTGAAGGTTTTGTTGAAAACCTGATTCAAGAAGGGGCGGAATTCATGACAATGCAAGATGCGTTGAAAGCAGGTAGGGGATTGATATATTGAGATTTTTATTTTTAGATGTACTATTTAAATAGTATTTTGATGTACTATTTAAATTACAAATCGATCACTCAGAGCTACCTGAAGCTCAATATGACTTTGGTGATAGCTTTTGTGTGTTCGACTTCTGGAAGAGCAGCGAACTCTTCCTCCACCAAAGGCTAAGCAATTGTTGGCAATTGACGCCAAGTCACTCCGCGATATTCGAATGTTTTAATAAAGCTTTTCTTTATATAATAGGATCGATTCGTTGGGTCATTGCTAGACAGGCTTAGCAAAAAAATAATCTGTTAAGACGTTTGAAAGGTCGTAACTTTTTGCGTTGATATTTTGTTCCGGACCTGATGGTATTGGGCGATTGTTCCAGACAAGAAAAATTTATCTGCTGCTCCGTAATTTTTGGGTAAGCGCTCCTTATTCAAAGCGCTTTGCGAATATGTTTTTTTTGGCTGCGAAGCGCACCACTTTTTCAATCGGATTTTGCGCCAGTCCTGCTTAGAAAATCACAGATCGATTTTGGTGTTAGGTGTGTTTTGTGATAGACTCTCGGTCTTGTTGGTTTTCATCAACTATTCCCTGATAGCTCAGTCGGTAGAGCGACGGACTGTTAATCCGCAGGTCGCTGGTTCGAGTCCAGCTCGGGGAGCCAAACATACACAACTTAGCCCAACTTTGCTGTTGGGCTTTTTTGTTGCTGTAGTCCTTCCTACCAATTGGGTGAGACTGAAGGAGTACGCGCGTCACCTACTGCACAGAGCAGAATCATCAGCCGAGCGGCACGTGCCGGCGATTTGTTAGAAAAAATCAGGCAAACCGGATGGCGACTTTGCCTAACAAAGTGTTTTCTTCGACGTATTGCTTGGCGGCCGGTAATTCATCAAAGGAAAACGTACGATCGATGACTGGTACGATCCGGCCATCGATAATCGCGGGCATGACTTCGCGCTCAAAACCACGTTGCGCAACCGCGCGCACTGCCGTCGATAAGGGCGCATTTGAAAGCCCAAAAATCTGCAGGCGTTTGCCATGCACTGATTCGAGATCGAGGCTGGACAACATTTGACCATCGACGTAGCCTACAACCGCCAAACGGCCAAAATCAGTTAGCGATTCGAGGCACCCAGCAAAAGCACTGCCGCCCACCAAATTCACAGCGAGCCTGACGCCTTTGCCCCCCGTGATCTGCCGCGCCTCTTCTGCAAAGTTTCCGCCGCGTGTTTGTATGCCCGCGTCGAGACCGAGCGCCTTTAGGCGCGCAAGCTTTTCTGCGGATCCGGAGGTACCGATGACCTTAGCACCACACACTTTTGCGATCTGAATCGCAGCGACACCGACGCCAGACGATGCGCCCGCAATCAACACCCAGTCGTCGCGTTCCATACCGCCGAACTGCAATAGCGCCTCGTAGGCGGTGATATAGGCGATTGGAATCACGGCGGCCTGTTCCCAGTTCAGACAAGCAGGAACGGGTGTGAGCAAGGGCGCTTCAGCGACCACGTATTCAGAAAAACAGCCCTTCGCGCGAAACATGACGCGGTCGCCAATCGCAACTCCACGAACATTGGTACCCAGTGCCTCTACTGTGCCGGCACCATCGACTCCGGCGGGACGTCCGCCCGCGGCGCTATGCAGCTTAATGGTACCAAGCATGTCGCCGCGATTAATGCTCGTTGCACACACCCGTATCAGGACCTGTTCGGGGTCGGGTGTAGGCACCGGTTGATCGCGCAGTTCAAGCTCGGTGCCGGTCGGAGTTTTGTTGATCCAGTAAGATTTCATCGGAGGTGTGCTCTAAAAATATTCGATAAAGATCGTGGTTTTGATGCGGGGCTATTTGCAATTGAAAAGTGGTACGTCAGAAAACTACTTTCTTCATTAATTCCAAGCGCTTCAAAGCTTCTTCGAGAGGTAAAGGAGATACAGCATCTAATGCAGCAAAGGGGTTTTGCTGTGCGTATACCACTAGGAGCGAAATGAGCGTCAGCAAGAGTAACGTGAAGTTCGAGACGATCTGCACAGGACGCTTGGAAACTGCGCTTAATGTTAAGAGAATTACGGATGCAGACAACAAAAAAAGAATCAATCCAAGTCTGGGGTAACCGATAGAGTAACGGCTGAACTCTACCCGGAGTAGACGTTGTTCTCTGATTCGGTTGGTGAACGAAATCAGTTGGTTTGTTAAGGCAGGGCTTAGTATTGATTGATTATTAGGATTAAAAACAATATCAGAAATTTTAGTTAAAGGTGCCAGAGCAGAGGATTCGCTAATGCTTAATGCAGCGCCTGCAGAGCGCTGCATCTCAGGCCACTCTTTATGAAGGACATCGTGTGTGTACTGTTTTAATGTAGCCATTAATGGGTCACCCACACGTGGATCGAGGCTTAATGAAATTCTGCCAAGCGTGCGTAGCGCATCCGCCTCGCTGATGATTGCGGCCCTTGCCTTCGTGTTCACCTGCGCTACATCGCCAAATATAAATGCGAGACTCAATGATAAAAAGATTAAGCTTCCATGATTGATGAAAACAATGCCATCAAACATGCCAACCAACTTTGTATTTAAAGACGGACGAAACGTCACGTATGCAATTAAAAAAGTAATTAAATAAGATACGAAAGCCAATCCTAACGCCAATAAGAAAAAATTTGAAATGCTCATTACAGTGCGACCTTTCGTTAATGTTGCGTGAGCTGTATTCGATTAGATATGCGAGCGCGCTAGACCTTGGCGTAGCCACTTCCTCAAAAAAGTCGGCTGGTACGAACACCTTACAGCAGGGCTGAGCTAACTGCAACGCAGAGCAAAAGCCATCGACGATGGAGCGTTTGATTTTGGTTTTCAATCTGAGCTAAATGATGCCCGCCATCGCAAGTGGAGCCTCTAATACTGCGCTTAAAATACTACCTGTCACCTTTGTTGGTCGAACTTTTGAATAGGCAGCGAGTACGGGATATGAATGGACTCCTAGCTGTTTGGAACGATTGCGATGAGACAGTGCTCGAGAAGTACGAGCACTGGTATATGAACGAGCATCTACCTGATCGCGTGGGCTTGTGGGGTGTGCAGCAAGGCGTACGGTATCAGAGCACGAATCCTCTTCCGCAGACTGTATCGCCGCGCTTTTTCACGAGCTATGACCTAGATGATGTAAGCGTCTTAGAGGCGCCCGCCTATCAAGCAGCGCTACTCAACCCAACGCCTGACACGCAATTCATCATGGCGTATTTTAAAAACATGTGTCGTACGATCGGACGACTCGTCGACTATGAAGGGCGCGCCGCGGGTGCTTGGGTAGTGACGCTACGAGTGGGACAAATTCAAGGCGGAGATCAACCGAGGCATGCTGATCTTGATGCATGGCAAAAAGTGTTACGCGTGCATGCACCTGCAGCGGCATGTCGTTGGCGGTTATATGAATCAGTTTTGACTAATCCGTTGGCTGCTCGGGCGCCCGCCGTTGCTTCACCATCACCGGAGGCTAGGTTTCGCCCAGGTGCTGACACGGTGGCCCATGGCGTTGTGATCATTGAGCATCTACGCTTTTCAGACCTAAAGCATACAATCAGTCACTGGCTTTCGTTGCACGATGTTCAGACCTTGCTACACCCCTTGGATCGGGTAGACGATTTTCTTGAGATGGCACGTCTAGACGCACGCGCGATGGCGCATTTCAGGTTACGCTCGTCCGTCTCAACCTAGATACTTGGAGAAAAAATGTTTAGTCACGTAATGGTAGGTGCAAAGGATTTAGAAGCCTCGCGTAAATTCTATGACGCAACTCTCGGCGCCTTGGGTGTCGCCCCGGGCGTTATCAACCGAGATATTCGCTACTTCTATCGCACGCCCACAGGCGTGTTTGCGTTCAGTCTGCCACTCGATAACAAAGCAGCGACGTCTGCTAACGGTGGGACGATTGGCTTCGCCGCAAAATCTCCTGAGGAAGTCGATGCGTTTCACGCGGCTGGTGTCGCAAATGGCGGAGTAACCTGCGAAGATCCTCCAGGCTACCGCGAAGGCCCTGCAGGTAAGCTTTATCTCGCCTATCTGCGCGATCCGATCGGCAACAAGATTTGCGCAATGTTTAGGGTGCCAAAGTAATACCTCTGAGGCGATGTTTGATTGTGCACAATCAAATGTATGTTAAGACATGCTTTGTTATAAGAGGGCCGCACTTGGTCTAGGTATTGCCCAACAAGGCAGTTGTGCTATCAATGGGGCTATTGGGCGTGACAGCAGTAACATTGCGTACAATCGGGCACCTTAAAAGATTGCCATGACTGCCTACGCCGACGTATCCCTGTTTCCGCGCAACGCCAAGCCGCTAAGTAGCTATCGCAAGTACTGGGCGGCGCGGTTTGGCGTGGCCCCATTTTTGCCGATGAGCCGTGATGAGATGACTCAACTCGGTTGGGATAGTTGCGACATCATTATCGTCACAGGCGACGCGTACGTCGATCATCCGAGCTTTGGTATGGCTGTGATTGGCCGTATGCTCGAAAACCAAGGTTTTAGGGTTGGCATCATTTCCCAGCCTGATTGGCAAAGTGCCGAGCCCTTCAAAGCGCTTGGTAAGCCCAATCTGTTTTTTGGTGTGACCGCTGGCAACATGGATTCGATGATCAACCGTTATACGGCTGATCGCAAAATGCGTAGTGACGATGCGTACACGGCAGGTGATGTGGGTGGTAAGCGGCCGGATCGTGCGGCGATCGTTTACACGCAGCGCTGTAAAGAAGCCTACAAAGATGTACCAATTATCTTAGGTGGCATTGAAGGATCACTCAGGCGTATCGCACACTATGACTATTGGTCCGACAAGGTGCGTCGTTCAGTGGTTATTGATAGCAAATGTGATTTGCTTCTCTATGGCAACGCCGAACGCGCTGTCGTTGAAATCGCACACCGCCTCGCTGCTAAAGAGCCTGTGCAACAGATTACGGATGTGCGTGGTACGGCGTTTTTACGGCGCGAAACCCCTGAGGGCTGGTTCGAGATTGACTCAACTAGCGTAGACGCGCCGGGCCGGGTAGAGGCGCACGTCAATCCATACTTGATGATTAGCGAGCAGGCGCTCGAGCAAGGTGAGAGCTGTGCGCGCAATGACGAAGCGCGCGCGGTCGCTGATGCGGCGAATGCCAAGACAAAATTAAAAGTGGGCGAGTCCCCGCTTGTGTTTGCACCGAATCCATCCCTGCAAACGCCAGGCAAGCTCAAGGTCCCGCCGCGTGATCGCAGCGTGATTCGTTTGCCGTCCTACGAACAAGTCAAATCTGATCCCGTATTGTATGCACATGCAAACCGTGTGCTGCATCTTGAGACCAACCCAGGTAATGCAAGGGCCATTGTGCAGGCGCATGGAGAAGGACGCACGGCACGAGATGTCTGGATCACTCCACCACCGATTCCATTGACTACCGCTGAAATGGACTTGGTGTTTGATCTGCCCTATGCCCGTAGCCCCCATCCGATTTATGCGGATGAGAACGGCAGCCACGACGGGGCCACCAAGATTCCCGCCTGGGAGATGATCCGCTTTAGTGTGAACATCATGCGGGGTTGTTTTGGTGGCTGTACGTTCTGCTCGATCACGGAGCATGAAGGGCGAATCATCCAAAGCCGCAGCGAAGATTCTGTCATTCGCGAGATTGAAGATATCCGCGATAAGGTGCCTGGCTTTACCGGGGTGATTTCGGATTTGGGTGGCCCAACAGCCAACATGTACCGTATTGGTTGCAAGAGCCCTGAGATTGAGTCTGCCTGCCGCAAGCCTAGTTGTGTCTATCCTGACGTGTGCCAGAACTTGAACACTGATCACAGCTCGCTCATTCATATGTACCGGCGAGCACGTGCGATAAAAGGCGTGAAAAAAATCCTGATCGGTTCAGGTTTGCGCTATGACCTCGCAGTGAAATCACCCGAGTACATTCGCGAGCTCGTGACGCATCACGTAGGTGGCTATTTAAAAATTGCACCAGAGCATACCGAGATGGGGCCTTTATCCAAGATGATGAAGCCTGGTATCGGTAGCTACGACAAGTTCAAACAACTGTTCGATAAATTTAGTGAACAGGCAGGAAAAAAACAGTTTTTGGTCCCGTACTTTATTGCGGCACATCCCGGTACTAGCGACGAAGACATGATGCACTTGGCGATGTGGCTAAAGACGCATGGCTTCCGTGCAGATCAGGTGCAAACCTTTTATCCGAGTCCAATGGCGACCGCCACCGCTATGTACCACTCTGGGCGTAATCCACTCGGACGTGTAACGAGGACGAGCGAAACCGTCGATATCGTGCGCGGTGATCGCCGCCGCCGTTTGCATAAAGCATTTTTGCGCTACCACGACGCTAATAATTGGCCGCTGCTACGTGAGGCGCTGAAGGCGATGGGTCGTGCAGATCTGATCGGGAATGGAAAAAAACACCTCATTCCCTTTCATCAGCCACGCACAGACGGTAGCTACGTCAG
>JBEDEU010000053.1:0-10334 GCA_041175585.1 Pseudomonadota bacterium
ACCCCACCTGGTGCTAGATCCTGTTATGGTGGCCAAAAGCGGGGATCTATTGCTTGAACAGAAGGCCGTTGGCGCCCTGCGCGAGCAGTTACTGCCACTCGCCACAGTCATTACCCCCAACCTGCCTGAGGCCGGTGTTCTGCTCGAAATGCGGGCGGTGGAAACCGTTCGGGAAATGCGACGCGTGGCCGAACGCTTGCGAAACCTGATGACCCACGGCGGACACCGCTGGGTGCTGCTCAAAGGCGGCCATCTGCCAGGCAACGACACCATCGATATCCTGCACGATGGTGACAAAATGATCGAATTACCAGGCCACCGGATTCAAACGCGGAATACCCATGGGACGGGCTGCACGCTCTCAGCTGCGTTAGCAGCCCTTTTGCCACAAACAGACTCTGTAGTTGATGCAACTCGGGCAGCAAAGGACTACTTGGTGGCAGCGATTGCCAGCGCCGATATGCTCAAGGTAGGCCACGGCCACGGCCCGGTGCACCACTTCCACAAACTGTGGGCAGGAAAACCCTTACAATAAGGGTTTTCCGCAATACGCCTTAAAAGTGTGCCCATGAAAGCTTCGTCTCTGCCTGATATTGAACGCGCCCGTTTCAACATGATTGAGCAACAAATTCGTCCCTGCGGCGTCTTTGATAACAACGTGCTCGAAGCCCTGTCCAGTGTGCGTCGTGAACTCTTTGTTCCCGCCGGATACCGCAGCCTAGCGTTTTCCGATATCGAGATTCCTCTTTCGATCTCCTCGGGCGAAACCAATCAGACGATGCTGTCGCCCAAGCTTGAAGCCACGCTGACGCAGCTGCTTCAGCTCGACGCCGATGACTGCGTACTTGAGGTCGGTACAGGCTCGGGCTACCAAGCTGCATTGCTTGCAAAGCTATCGCATTGCGTGACATCGATTGAAATTGATCCACGGCTATCTGCGTTTGCACAGCAGAATCTCCAGCAGGCAGGCGTGACTAACGTTACCGTTGAAACAGGCGATGCTAGTAACGGCTGGGGCACCACCGAGCACCATGCAATCCTGGTGACTGGGTCAGTACCCGCCATCCCCGACGCACTTAAATACCAACTATGTGTGGGCGGTCGGATGGTTGTCGTAGTTGGCCAGGCGCCTGCAATGACAGTCTATCGCGTCACTCGTAGCACCGCTGCCAGCTTTGAGACGACACCGTTATTTGAAACGGTGATCAAGCCACTGAGCGGGTTCACGACCTCTCGCTTCAAGTTTTAAGCTTTTGGGGCTGAGCGCAGCGACTAAGCTTGTCGAATTTTGGTGACGAGCGCGGTCGTTGAGCGCTGAAATTCGAACGGAATCGCAACCGCATGCCCGCCCCAGCTTTCAACTAATGCGGTCTCGGGCAAAGTGCGCATATCGTAGTCACCGCCCTTTACGATGATGTCCGGACGCAAACGCCGTATCAGCTCCACTGGGGTGTCTTCGTCAAAAACAATCACAAAACTCACACAGCCCATCGCTGCCAATAGTGCAGCACGGTCATGCTCGTTATTCAATGGGCGATCTGGACCTTTGCCGAGACGTCTGGCCGATGCATCCGAATTGACGCCAACGACCAGCACACCACCAAGCTGAGCCGCCTCGTCTAGATAAGTGGCATGGCCACGATGCAGAATATCGAATACGCCATTGGTGAACACCACAGGTTTGGCTGACGACCCAAGCGACAAGCGCTCAAGGCACTGCTCAGGTGTCAGTATCTTATTTTCAAACCGTGCTGTCACAGTACCGAGGATCCTTGCTTAGGCCGCTGACGGCGTCACCTCGGCCGCACCCGGAGCTGCACGCATCAGCTCTTTACGGTATCGGTTGAGGTCTTGAACAGTTTTAAAAGAACTATCCATCAGCAAGGACATGTTGTGCAGAATACGTGTGCTCACTTTGCCTTCCCAGACTTTGTCAAACACGATCTGATTATCGAGCCAGCGCTCGAGCCAACCTGGCTCAGGCATCTTGGACTGAACGGTGTCATTAGGAAATAAATCCTTATTGACGTGCAAATTAGTTGGGTGCAATGCCTGCGGGGTCCGATGTGCCGAGGCCATCAACACACCAATCTTTGCAAACGCCATGCGCGCTTGCGTAGCGATATCTTGGCCACGCTGCGTGAGGGCGCGCTTCATGTAGCGCAGATATGCGCCAGCATGCCGGGCCTCGTCCTGTGCAATCACGTTATAAATCGCTTTGATGACGGGCTCTGTATGCCAGTCAGCTGCACGACGATACCAATGATTCAAACGCACCTCGCCACAGAAATGCAACATGAGTGTTTCAAGAGGTGGCGCAGGGTCAAACTCAAAGCGTACGCGATGCAACTCTTCCTCTGTCGGAACGAGGTCAGGCGCAAAACGACGCAGATACTCAATCAACACGAGCGAATGCTTTTGCTCTTCGAAGAACCAAACCGACATAAAGGCTGAGAAATCGCTATCGTCGCGATTGTCGCGCAAAAACATTTCAGTTGCCGGCAGCGCCGCCCACTCTGTGATGGCGTTCATCTTGATCGTCTGGGCTTGCTCATCGGAGAGCTTGCTACGATCAAAATCCTGCCACGGAATATCAGTCGCCATATTCCAACGTACCGATTCCATCGACTTGAACAATTCTGAGTAGAGCATATTCACTGCCTTCAATAGTTGGCTCGCGCCAACGGATTAATAAACAAAACCAACTTGCGACTAGCGGATCAACGCCCAAAGAGCCACGCCTAACGCTACCGCCGCAACACCTGTTAATGCAACCAACACCCGATTACCCTGCTCACGTGCCTGCCGTGATCGCTGTAACTCAGCAAGCACTGCGGCAGACAAGTCAGGGCGACTGAGTTGCGCGTGGATCAACCGAGGAACCTCTGGCAACCATTGCGACCACTGCGCGGCTTCTTGCGTCAGCTTCTTCCGTATCCCTTTGATGCCAACACGCTGATGCATCCAACGCTCAAGATACGGTTTCGCCGTTTTCCACAAGTCTAATTGCGGATCAAGTTGCCGTCCTAATCCCTCGACATTTAATAAGGTTTTTTGTAACAAAACCAGCTGAGGTTGTATTTCAACATTAAAGCGCCGCGATGTCTGGAAAAGCCTCAAAAGCACCTGACCCAGCGAGATTTCCGCAAGCGGTCGATCGAAATATGGCTCGCAAACCGCCCGCACGGCTCCCTCAAGCTCTTCCTCACGTGTCGTGGCAGGCACCCAACCAGACTCAATGTGCAGGCGAGCGACGCGACGGTAATCTCTTTGAAAAAACGCGAGAAAGTTCTGTGCCAAATAATTCTTATCAAATTCAGACAACGACCCCACGATTCCAAAATCTAGCGCAATGTAGCGCCCAAGCGTATCTGGCTGATCGGAGACATAAATATTGCCGGGATGCATGTCTGCATGAAAAAAACCATCATCAAACACCTGGGTAAAAAAGATTTCAACACCGGTGCGTGCAAGAGTCGGAATATCAACGCCCAAGGAACGTAATCGATCAACCTGACTCACAGGGATTCCGTACATGCGCTCCATCGTAAAAACATTGGATGCGCAGTAATCCCACATCACTTCGGGGACCCACAGCAGATTGCTGCGCTCGCCATCCGCTGCAAAGTTGCGTCTCAGCTGGCTACAGTTTGCCGCCTCGCGTAACAAATCTAGTTCGTCATGTAGATGCTTATCGAACTCCCCGACAACTTCACGAGGCTTCAGCCTGCGACCGTCCGGTGCCAAGCGCTCGATCAACCCTGCCAAAACACGCATCAACGATAGATCTTTATCGATGACCTCTAGCATGCCAGGACGCAGGACTTTCACGGCAACATGTCGACCGTCGTGAAGTACAGCAAAGTGCACTTGCGCAATCGAGGCAGAGGCAACTGGATCGGTTTCGAAGTGCGCAAACAGCTTTCCCGTTGGCGCACCCAAGGCAGCTTCAACGAGCGCAGCAGCCTCGTCTGACGGAAACGGTGCGACACGGTCTTGTAGCAGCGCCAATTCGTCAGCAATATCAGGCGGAATCAAATCGCGACGCGTCGATAGTACCTGTCCAAACTTTACAAAAATCGGGCCCAGCGACTCAAGGGCAAGTCTCAACCTTTCCCCTCGGGCCATCTTCGGCCGAGAGCCTAGACGCGCAACCCAGAGCAGGCGCACCGCCCAAGGATGATCAATGCCGGACAACACCAGCTCATCGAGCCGGTAGCGCAGCGCGACCAACATAATGCGCAGCAGTCGCGGCACAGACATCATCGCACCGTGCTCCGGTTGGCTTCCAACTTGCGTAGGCGAGCGCTCAGCTCGGCCGCACGCTGCTCAAGCCCAGCCAAACGCACCTGCGCTTGCGATTGCTCTTGAACAAAGGTCTGCATCACAGGGCGGCCAGCAAGGGCATCCGTCTCTTCAGATAAATATTCGGCCACGTTGCGGCCTAACCCCCGCAGCGCATGGCTAAAACCTATGGCTGCGCTCCGCGCGCCCTGCACAATCCTGCGGGCCGCGACATCCCCCAACCACTGCGCTAATGCATCTTCGGGATCTGGTCGCAAATCACGCGAAAGCTCAGACACCACTTGGGCCAATGCAGCCTGGCCCGACACATGCACATACTCTGCGATGTCAGGACGCGAACTTGATGACAACCACGCAATCGGGTCAAACGACTGGGGCTTGATCTCGAGCACAACATCTGGAGTACTCGTGATCTCTGCCGGAACCAATTGACCTACAGCAGAAATCTGGAAGGTCAGCGAAAAGCCACCAAAAACGATTCGCAACGTTTTATCTGCATGTCGCGCCAAACGCTCCGCTGCCCAAGGTTGTTGCCGCGCCAACAGATTAAAGGCGTGCGCAAGCGCTTGAACCGGCTGCAAAACCTCAATGGATGGAAGCGGGGGGAAGGCTCGTCTCAAAATATTGGACTATAGGGATGTTGGCCATATTGGCACCAAACCGACAGTTTAACGGTTGTGGCGGAAGCTCTCAGTAAAAACGCCCGCTTTCGCGGGCGTTTGGCGGCTAATTGCCCAGTAAATCGGCAAGTCTTAGCTAGCTTGCGAGACCGGGACCTGCTGAATCCCTGCCAACAACCATCCGCCTTGCTCTGGCTTGAACAAGTTCCAGACCTCTTCGAAGCGGAAAGCCTCAGCGCCAACCTGTTCACGCAACATGCCTGAAAAGCGCACGCTTGCCAGATGACCGTCGCTTACCTTCTCGATACCGAGCAGCTCAGCGTTCAGTAACACCACTTCTGTGTGGTTTTGGCCGGTCTGACCGCTCAACTGAGCCTGCAGTTCCTTCAACAGGTCATCAGTCAAGAAGTTACGCAGCTCATTGACGTTGCCGCTATCCCAAACCTTCTGAATCGCGATGAACTGCTGTTTGGCTTCGCCCAAAAAGCGTTGTGTGTCGAAATCCGTTGGGATAAACCAGCTTTGATCAGGCGCTGGAGCATCTGAGCCAAATCCGGCAGCAGACATTGAACCTGTGGCCGATGGAGGCAGTTGAACCGGTGCAGCAGCAGGCTCAGACGACTGACGCCACATATCGTTAGGTGCTGGGGCAGCTCCCGTTGCAGAGCCGGCGCCTGCACCCTGCACAGCAGGTTCAGCTGAAGCACCACCGCGCATTCTGCGCAGGATGAACATGACACCGAAGATCACAACACCTGCGATCAAAGCCATGACCAGGAAGTCTGCCATTGCGCCGCCTAGCCCAAAATGCGACAAAAGCGCAGCAATACCCAAACCAGCTGCGATGCCAGCTAAGGGACCGAGCCAACGCGAAGCGCCACTCGGCTTAGCTGCTGCGGCAGCACCAGCGGTCGAGCTAGCTGCAGCGGCAGGGGCGGTTGCACTTTTCTGGGTCGTGGTTGATGCAGCTGGGGCTTGATTCGTTACGTTGCTTGACTGACGCCCAGCATTATTGCCCTTGCCAACGCGGGCGGCATCCGCATCAAACGCCATACTGGTCAGTGCCAAGCCGCTCACCGCTAGTACGGCTGCTGCGACAAAACGAGAAAGGGAACGAGACATCGATTGCTCCTGGGCGAAAACGCCAATAAAAAGTACTGAGGTAATGATGGACTTACACTAAGTTAAAAAGCTAACTACAAAGTATTGCTTTGCAAATCACTACAGTGAAACCAAATCTTACTAAAAGCTGAACGAAATTGTAAGTGAGTAGACCGCTCCTGTCCAAATAAGTTCAGTTATTTGATTATTAGATTTTGACGCCTTCATGCAGAGCGGTCAGCCCAGCCGACAAATTGAAGTACTGGACGCGACTTAAACCAGCATCGGACAGCATTTTCTTAAGGGTTTCTTGATCAGGATGCATGCGGATCGACTCGGCCAAGTAGCGATAACTATCCGCATCGCCCGCAACCTTACTACCCAGCCATGGCAATACCTTGAACGAGTACCAGTCGTACGCCGGTGCGAGAGACTTGGCAATGTGCGAGAACTCGAGCACTAGTAATTTGCCACCTGGGCGCAAGACCCGCGTCATTTCAGCCAACGCACGGTCTTTATGAGTCATGTTACGCAAACCAAATGCAACGCTCACTCGATCAAAATAATTATCAGGAAACGGCAGGCGCTCGGCATCACACACCGCGCATGGCAAGACAATTCCATCGTCCATCAAGCGATCGCGCCCCACTCTCAACATCGAATCATTAATGTCGGTGAGCCAAACCTCCCCTTGTGGCCCTGCTTGCTTCGCAAACGCGCGAGCCAAATCGCCGGTTCCACCAGCGATATCGAGCACCTTCATCCCCGGACGCACGGCAGCACGGCCAATGGTGAAGGCCTTCCAGACGCGATGCAGCCCAGCCGACATCAGGTCGTTCATCACGTCATAGCGTGTTGCGACAGAGTGAAATACCTGCGCGACCTTACCAGCCTTTTCGGACTCGGCAACGGTCTGGAAACCGAAGTGGGTTTTATCGTCGGACATTGATGTTCGCTTAAAAATTTACAAGTACTATTCTATTCGCTTCGACTTCACTGCGTTGCATGTCCTTACACTCAAAACCCCACCTACAACCAACACATCTTGCGCGAGAGCCAGACCAAAGCATGAAAGGACCTCTGTTTACGATACGTCCGCAGGGCGACCGATGCCTAAGCTTGGACTTTGGCCAAGAAATTAGCGCTGAAACGGGGTTGATGTGTTTGAGTGCTGCAGCCACCCTGCGCGCAGCCCAAATCCCAGGCGTGTCCGACATCGTGCCTTCATACACCGCAGTAGCCTTGTTCTACTCGCCCGGCACACAAGCGACACCGGTAACATTTTCAAGCCTATCTCAAGAGGTCAAGCGTATCTTGAGCGGTGAGCTACTACCCGCTAACGCATCCTCGCGAGTGATAGAAATCCCTGTGTGTTACGGCGGCGTGCATGGACCGGACCTCAGTGACGTGGCTAAACGCACAGGCCTGACCGAAAATGAAGTCATCGCCAAACACAGCGGCTCGGACACGATGGTGTTTTCACTTGGCTTCTCGCCAGGCCATCCTTACATAGGCATTCACGAAGAAATCTTTGCAATACCACGACGAGACGTACCGCGTACGGTGGTACCGCGTGGCTCAGTCGCCATTGCCAATCGCCAGTCAACGATTTATCCGGAGCGCCTTCCAGGAGGCTGGCATATTCTAGGCGCAACACCGCTGAGACTCTTTGACCTCGCGCGTGAGCAACCCTCGCTGCTCTTGCCAGGTGACAAAATTCAATTTATCCCCATCGATCAAAAAGAGTTTGACCGCATGACGGCCGAGTTGGAGGGAGCGCGTCCATGAGCATCGTCGTAATCAAGCCAGGCATGCTCTCGAGCTTTCAAGATGCTGGCCGGCACGGACATCAACCCCTAGGCATCTCTGTTGTTGGAGCAATGGATCAACGAGCGCACCAGCTAGCCAATATTCTGGTTGGTAATGATGCACACACAGCCAGCCTTGAAATCACCCTCACAGGTCCAACACTGCAGTTCAAAAAACCTTGCTGTATCGCCTTAAGTGGCGCCGACTTGAGCGCGACGCTTAATGGCCAGCCTATCGCCATGAATCGCCCCATCATCGTACGCCCCCAGGACGAACTGGCTTTCGGACCTCGCAAGCATGGCACACGTTGTTACCTTGCTGTGCACGGCGGTTTTGCACTCGCCCCAGTACTAGGTAGCACCAGCACCTATTTACGCAGCCACTTCGGTGGCTGGCACGGACGTGCGCTGCAAAAAGGTGACGAAATCCCCTTAACACGACCACTAAAAAACAAGGGTCTAGAAGATCTTGCTATGGAGCTTTGGGGGATCAAGATTTATCTACCCTCTGCGATCGCAGACTCTTCACGTCAGCGTATCCGCTTAATCAAAAGCGCGTTATGGAATGAATTCACGCCAGAGAGTTGCGTGGCGCTGCTCACCGAAACATTCAAGGTCAGTCCAGACTCTGAACGGATGGGATACCGCCTGTCCGGCACTCCACTTCTGATGAGCAAGCCGCGCCAGCTGTTATCCGAAGCAACTACCTTCGGAACCATTCAAGTGCCCGCAGGCGGGCAGCCGATCATTTTGATGGCAGACCGACAAACCACGGGCGGCTATCCCAAGATGGCTTACGTCGCAACGGTTGACTTACCCCTCTTGGCGCAACTCGCACCAGGTGATGCTCTACAGTTTGAAGCCATCACGCTCGAGCGCGCACAAGAGCTCGACGCAGCACGTGAACGCGCCTGGCAAGCGCTCGCACAAACATTAAAACCTATACAAGACCTACTTTTTACTCATTGAGGTGACACCACATGGCACTGCGAATTGACTTGAACTGCGATATGGGCGAAAGCTTTGGCGTCTGGAAGTTAGGAAATGACGAAGGCATCATGCCTTACGTCTCCTCTGCAAACATCGCGTGCGGGTTTCATGGCGGCGATCCAGCCACCATGCGCAAGACGGTAGCGGCAGCGCTTAAGCATGGTGTAGCGCTTGGCGCACACCCTGGCCTGCCAGATCTTCAAGGCTTCGGCCGCCGCAATATGGCGATTACCGACCAGGAAGCTTACGACATGATGGTCGTACAGATTGGTGCGCTTGCTGCCGTTGCCGCCTCACAAGGCGCAAAGCTGCGTCACGTTAAAGCGCACGGCCAGCTCTACAACATGGCCGTTAAAGACGAAGGGCTCGCGCGCGCTCTTGCACAGGCCACCTACGATGTAGACAAAAGTCTTGTGTTCTTTGTCTTGGCCAGCAGCCCAATGGTCCGCATTGCCGAGTCAGTGGGCGTGACCGTCGCTAGCGAAGTATTTGGTGACCGCAACTATATGCCTGACGGCACGTTGAGCCCACGCAACAAGCCGGGCGCAATGATCGAGGATGTGCAGGTCTCCATCAAGCAAGTATTGCAGATGGTCAAGACCGGCACGTTAACTGCCAACGACGGCAGCATTGTCAAAGTGCGGGCAGATACCCTATGCATTCATGGCGACCAACCCGGCGCTGTGACGTTCGCAAAGGCTATTCGCGAAGCGCTACAGGCCGAGGGGATTGAAGTTAGCGCTTAAACCAATACACGTTCAATACCGCCGCTATTGGCTTTTTTGACATAGTCTTCAAGCCAATCGGCGCCTAGGATGTGGCGCGCCATCTCGACCACAATGTAGTCTGCTTTGGCGCCGCTATCCGCTTCGAAACGTGACAAGCCTTGCATACATGACGGGCACGACGTCAGCATCTTGATGTCGCCATCGAACCCATCTTTACGTAGAGCGGCTGTATTTTTCGCAAGCTCTTCTTCTTTGCGAAAGCGCACTTGCGTCGAAATATCCGGACGCGTCACAGCCAGTGTGCCAGACTCGCCACAACACCGCTCAGTTTTAATCGCGCTATCACCCACCAATGAACGAACGGTCTTCATCGGATCCTGCAGCTTCATCGGCGTGTGGCAGGGGTCGTGATACATGTAACGCGTACCCTGGATACCCTCAAGCTTGATACCTTTTTCAAGTAAGTACTCATGGATATCAATCAAGCGACAACCTGGGAAAATCTTTTCAAACTCGTATCCTGACAACTGGTCGTAACAGGTCCCGCAACTCACAACCACAGTCTTGATATCAAGATAGTTCAAGGTGTTCGCAACACGGTGGAACAACACACGGTTATCCGTGATGATTTGCTCAGCCTTGTCATTCATGCCGTTACCACGCTGCGGGTATCCACAGCAGAGGTACCCAGGAGGCAACACCGTTTGAACACCAGCATGCCAGAGCATAGCTTGCGTTGCGAGGCCAACCTGAGAGAACAAGCGCTCTGAGCCACAACCTGG
>JBEDEU010000054.1:0-10239 GCA_041175585.1 Pseudomonadota bacterium
CCCTTGGGATCCCCTAAGGTTGCAAAAAGGTTTGCCTTGCGCTTTTCTGCGTCGTAGGACAAGCGAACCGGCATACCCAAAGCCTGCAAATGATCACGAACGTACTCAATCAACCCGAGATTAGACTCCCGACTTGTCGTGTCAAAGCTGACTAGGGTTTGAAGGAGTTCGATTGTTTTCTGGACTGTCGGGGAGTAGGTCATAAATCCGCTTTATGAAAGGCAAAGTATTTTTATACCACTGCCCGTCCTCCCGCCACTACCCCTTCAGCCACTGATTAGTCAAAAACAAGGTAGATCGTCTATTCTTCAGCATTGTTTTCATATTTATTACGTGTCTTTATATAGGGTTAGCCATGAACACCCAGATTTTGAAGGGAAATGGACTTGCGTTGTATCCCAATCCCATCGTCGCTAAACCACAAGAGCAGTATGGTCAAGATAAAGAAGCTATCTTGCATCGCGCAGGCTTTGACGCTGCCGAAAAAGAGATCTCGGGCTGGCCTGGTTATCACCCAACAGCATTGCACTCCCTACCTCTTCTCGCGGACAAACTCGGTATTGCGTCCCTGTACTACAAAGACGAAAGCACACGCTTCGGACTCAAAAGCTTTAAGGCCTTGGGCGGCGCCTATGCTGTGTTTCGCCTGATACAGAAAGCAATCGCTGCGAAACACCAAGGCCACTTATCAACGCCCGAAGAAATATTGTCTGGCAAGTACTCCGATATCGTATCGAAGATGACAGTTACCTGCGCGACGGACGGCAATCACGGCCGCTCAGTTGCTTGGGGTGCACAGTTATTTGGATGTCGTTGCGTTATTTATATACATGCTACGGTCAGCGAAGGACGACGAGCCGCGATTGCTTTTTACGGAGCAGAAGTCATTCGGGTGCAAGGCAATTATGACGACTCCGTTCACCACGCAGCCGAGCAAGCGGCCCAGAATGGCTGGACGGTCGTATCTGATACAACGTACGAGGGTTATCGCGATATTCCAATCGATGTGATGCATGGCTACGGCGTCATGTCTCGCGAGATGATCCAGCAACTTAACCATCAAGCGCCGACGCACGTACTGGTGCAAGCCGGTGTCGGTGCGCTCGCTGCATCGGTATGCGCGGCCTTCTGGCAAGCGTGGGGCCCCGAGCGTCCAACGTTTGTCATTATTGAGCCGGAACGTGCAGATTGCTTTTTTCAAAGCGGCTTAGTCGGCAAGCCCGTCGCAGTGCTTGGCGATTTAGACACTGTCATGGCGGGACTTGCATGCGGAGAGGTCTCACCCGTCGCTTGGGATATTCTCAAGCACGGCATCAATCACTACGCCACTTTATCGGATGCCCGTGCACTCGAAGCCATGCGTATCTTCGCTCAGCCCAATGGCAATGATCCCAAAATTGTCTCAGGCGAAACCGGCAGCACTGGGCTCGGCCTATTGCTCGCAGCAAAAGAGAACGTAACAGCCTGGCAAGCACTTGGCTTGAACGCTCAGTCACGTGTGCTGCTGATTGGTAGCGAAGGTGACACAGATCCTGTGATTTATAAGGAAATCGTCGGCCGAACAGCCGAAGAGGTGCTGGCGTGAATGCACCACAATTAGCGATCAATGGTCCTCGGTTGATGGATCAACTTAAGCAACTAGCGGAGATTGGACGTACGGACACAAAAGCCTGCTGTCGCCTTGCCCTCACGGACGACGATAAGCGCGGTCGAGACCTAGTGATACGCTGGATGAAAGAATTGGGCATGACAGTAACTGTTGATCCGATCGGTAATATTTTTGGTGTCCGTGCCGGCTCAAGTCCGGACCTAGCTCCTGTGATGACCGGCTCACACATCGATACGGTTCGTACAGGCGGCGATTATGACGGCAACTATGGTGTGCTTGCAGGCCTTGAGGTCGTCGCGACACTCAACGACGCAAAACAAGCAACGCAACGCTCACTCGTGGTTGGTATTTTTACAAACGAAGAAGGCGCACGCTTCGCTCCAGATATGCTCGGATCACTTGTCTACGTGGGCGGCATGCCACTTGAGGAAGCACTCGCGATCAAGGCCATTGACGGCGCTCGCTTAGGTGACGAGTTAGTACGAATCGGCTACGACGGCAAAGCTGAACTCGGTGCACAAAAACCACACGCCTTTATTGAGCTGCACATCGAACAAGGTCCGATCCTCGATATTGAGGGAATAAAGATTGGATCCGTAGAAAATCTTCAAGGTATTTCGTGGCAAGAGCTCACAATTGTGGGGCAGTCTAACCATGCAGGCACAACACCCATGTATCTGCGTCATGATGCTGGGTACGCCGCCAGCGCGATTGCAACGTTCGTGCGTGAACTCACGCGCAAGATGGGCGGGCATCAGGTTGGGACAGTCGGAAAAATAGACCTGATACCGAACCTGATTAACGTGATCGCCGCAAGAGCCACCATGACTGTTGATCTTCGCAACACGGACGAAAACTTGCTCAAAGAAGCTGAGCTCGCCTTCAGCACCTACCTAAAGGAACTTGAACAGTCTGAAGGCGTCACCATCACCGCACGTCGCCTAGCCCGCTTTGAACCAGTTTCATTTGACGCAGCGTTAACTGATCGCATCGCACATCACGCCCAAGCACTCGGGCTAAGCCAACGTCGCATGACCTCAGGCGCGGGGCACGATGCACAAATGCTTGCGCGCATATGCCCGACGTCAATGATTTTTGTGCCAAGCGTGGGTGGCATTAGCCACAACCCTGCTGAACACACGGAACCAGAAGACCTGATCGCTGGCGCGAACGTGCTGCTCGCGACCCTTACTGAACTCGCAAATTAGGAAACGTTCACATGACCCGCATTGTTACCGTTGGCGCTGCACAACTAGGCCCCATTCAACGCGCACACTCACGCAAAGAAGTGGTTGCGCGTTTATTGTCACTACTCGAGCAAGGGGCGCGGCACGGCTGCGATCTGGTTGTGTTTCCAGAACTCGCACTCACGACTTTTTTCCCAAGATGGTATTTTGATTCTCAAGCCGAAATCGATAGTTTCTTTGAAGCGCAGATGCCTGGGCCAGAGACACAAATATTGTTCGACACAGCACGCAAGCTTAAAGTCGGTTTTTATCTAGGCTACGCCGAGCTGACCCAAGAAGAGGGCCGCACACGCCGCTTCAACACGTCCATCTTGGTCGATCAAACCGGAACCATTGTGGGCAAATACCGTAAAGTCCACTTGCCGGGCCATGCCGAGCACGAGCCGTGGCGTCAGTTTCAACATCTAGAAAAACGTTACTTTGAAACAGGCAACTTGGGTTTCCCAGTATTTCGTGCTTTCGGCGGAATCATCGGCATGGCGGTCTGCAACGATCGCCGCTGGCCAGAAACCTATCGGGTAATGGGTCTGCAAGGCGTCGAAATGATTTTGATCGGCTACAACACACCAGTGCATAACCCCCCCGCCCCTGAACACGACAATTTATCCCACTTTCATAACGAACTCGTCATGCAGGCTGGCGCCTACCAGAACGGCACGTGGGTTATTGGGGTAGGCAAAGGTGGACGCGAAGAAGGTGTCGATCAAATCGGTAATTCGATCATTGCTGCGCCCTCAGGCGAGATCGTCGGAGCCTGCAGCACCCTCGGCGATGAGCTCGCTATCGCGCGCTGCGACCTCGACCTGACGCTCTCGTACAAAAACTCCGTGTTCAACTTCGCCAAGCACCGCGAACCTCACGCTTATGGAATGATTGTTGAGCGCAAGGGCGCGATCATCAGTGTCTAATGCACTAGCCGCCTTTGAACGTGCTCACTTGCGTGTGATCAAGCGGAATTGGCTATCTGCTAATCAGACTGTTTTTTACGACTCTGATCTTGCAGGCAGTGTCGTTGATACGGGCTACATCAAGCACCAAGAGATGACGGTAGCGTTGATCCGTGCAGCGTTGGCTGGCCGACATCTGACACGAGTTCTAAACACCCATTTGCATTCAGACCATTGTGGCGGTAATGCGCTGTTAATTAAAACGTTCGGTGCTGCGCTCTTGTTACCTAGCGCCTCATTCGATGCAGCAAAACAATGGACGCCCCTTGAAGCCGAGTTTGCTTCGGTTGCACAAAGGTGTGAACGCTTTATCCCCACAGGGACACTAAACCCTGGAAACGTCATTTCGCTCGGCACACACGATTGGGAAATTCATTCCGCACCCGGGCATGACCCAAACTCAGTTGTCCTTTTCGAGCCTATCGAAAAGATTCTGATTTCCGCTGATGCGTTGTGGGAAAACGGATTCGGTATCATTTTCCCTGAAATTAATGGACAGAGCGGATTTCAGGAACAGGAATCCATCTTGAATCGCATCGAAGAGCTAGCACCTCGCATCGTGATCCCTGGTCACGGGAACATATTTATGGATGTAGACAACGCCCTCGAACGCGCAAGAGCGCGTCTGGCCGCACTCCGTGCCGAGCCAGTTAAGCACGCACGACACAGTCTAAAAGCATTGACACAGTTTTTAATGTTGGATCTTGAGTCAACGACACGCGATGACTTAGAACATCAAGTTCAGAACGCACGGCTCTTTGACAATATGTGCGATTTGATCCAAATACCACGATCGCACGCAGTCAAGTGGGCAATCGATAGCTTAGTCGCTGGAGGACACTTAACTGATCGCGATGGCCGAATTGCATTGGCTTAATCCTATCGATGAACAGACAAACAACCTAGCTGTAGTCTCGAGCATCCTCAATAAGCTTTCCATCATCAGCCAGCGCGCCAAGCGCCGCGAACTGGACATCAGCTCTTAAGCGTGTCACATCACGCACAGCATCTGCAACACGCAACTCAAGACCGTCAGCCGATGTGCCACCGGCGAGTTCACAATAGACAGTCATTTTGTCCTCACCAATTCGACCTGTCAGAACAAGACGGACTTTCTTGATATCTGGAAAGCGGCTGGCAATCTGAGAAACCTGCCCGGGATGCACAAACATCCCTCGTACCTTTGTCGTTTGATCAGCACGGCCCAACCAACCTTTAATCCTAACGTTGGTTCGACCACACGAAGCAGGGACGCTCAATGCGTTAGCGTGAAACGCAGAGAGATCCCCTGTAGCAAAACGTATCATTGGATACTCTGCACCAAAATGCGTGACGACGACCTCGCCCGTCTCGCCGAACGGCATAGGCTTTGAGCCGCCGGGCTCTACGATCTCGACAATAACCTCTTCATCCACAATCAGACCCTCTGCTGGGTCTTGACCCTCATAGGCGATCACACCTAGTTCGGCTGTCGCATATGCCTGACTGACGCGGACGTGATGCTGAGCAAACCAGCTACGCAACGACGGTGTTAAGGCTTCACCAGAGACTAAGGCCTTGCGAACGATGGCATCTGGCGAGCCTTGCTCAATACATTTTTCTATGAGTATCTTAAGAAACGACGGGGTGCCTACATAACCGCTTGGTCTGATCTGCAACATTGCCTGGACTTGTTGTTCGGTTTGTCCAACTCCACCGGGAAACACCGTACACCCAATCTCATGCAGTCCTCCCTCAAGAATCCATGCGCCAGGAGTCGAGTGATAGGCGAAACCATTGTGTACTACATCACCCACTTCAAAACCTGCGGCACGCAAGGCCCGCGCCGAGCGAAAGTAGTCTGTCCGCAAACCTTGAGGCTCATAAATCGGACCGGGCGATTGGAAAATTCGACGAATCTGATTGATAGGAACGGCCAACAATCCGCCAAGTGGGGGGCTCGCTGTTTGAATTTTAAGAAGGTCTGCTTTGCGAAGAACTGGAAGCGTTGAGAGCGCTTCCAAACTCTTAATTTGACTGGATTCAACGTCCGCGAGTGACACGGCGTAGTACGGTGCGTTCTTTTTTGCGTGTATCACCGTGCTTTGTAACGCGAGCACCAACTCGGCATCGCGTTGTTCCTGCGTGCGCAGTTCTAATGGAGTGGGGATCGTAGTCACGCGAATCAACCTTACGTTCGAATACAAAAAAATAACATGAAGATATGGGCAAACGAACGCCTATGCGAGCCAACGTTTTCGACGTTTGTAGCTTTTCACTTCCTTAAAAGATTTACGCTCTCCACCACCGACGCCAAGATAAAACTCTTTGACATCCTCGTTATTACGCAAGTCTAAGGCGGCGCCGTCCATCACGATTCGTCCGCTCTCCATGATGTAACCGTAATCTGCGTACTGCAACGCCATATTCGTATTCTGCTCAGCCACCAAAAAAGTGACTCCTTCTTTTTGATTCAGGTCCTTGATAATCTCAAAGACTTCCTCAACGATTTGTGGCGCCAGGCCCATAGAGGGCTCATCAAGCAGTAAAACATTGGGGTTTGACATGAGCGCCCTTCCAATCGCGCACATTTGCTGTTCGCCTCCGGAGGTATAGGCTGCCTGAGAAGTACGTCGCGTCTTTAACCTTGGGAAATAGTTGTAAACCTTCTCCAAGTTTGCACTAATCTCTGCTTGATTATTCAAGATGTAAGCACCAGCCAACAAATTTTCTTCAATCGTCAAGTGAGCAAAGCAGTGCCGTCCCTCCATGACCTGCACCACTCCGCGCTTCACGAGGTCAGCAGGCGTCAGGTTCTCAATACGCTCTCCCCGCAAGGCTATCGAGCCTTTAGTAACCTCTCCACGCTCAGCGCGCAGAAGGTTGGAGATCGCCCGTAAGGTCGTTGTTTTCCCAGCACCATTACCCCCTAAAAGGGCAACAATTTGTCCTTGGGGCACTTGTAACGAGACACCCTTGAGCACGAGAATCACGTGGTTGTAGATAACCTCGATGCCGTTTACATTCAAAACGATTGAGGAACTATTCATGGACAGCATCTCTTGATGGAGTGTGGGAATCTATACCCGCTGGCCGAGGTAACGACCAGCGGGAACCAGCTTTAGGGCTGGCAGTCCTCTTTAGTGCGACGGGTCATCTTCTTTTCAGCGGCATACTTCTCAGCTGAAGCTTTGACCATCGGATCAATCAGACCCTTGTCAGCTTGAAGCCAGTCGGATGCCCACACAAACTTAGCACCGTCCCAGGTGTGGACGCGGGCCCATGCAGATCCCATATGGTCACTGCAACTAGTCGCCACAGGACGCATCACACCTTTGAAGCCAAGCGCATCGAGATCAGCCTGCGTCAAATTAAGATTTTCATATCCCCACCGAGCCTGCTCCGGCGTGACGGGCTTACCCTTTCCAAACTTCGCCTGTGCTGCACGAGCACCCTCTGTAGCAAGCATTGCGCCCACTACTCCACGCATATAGAGCACCTGTCCAACTTCGTTTCGTGGTCCCGTACCTTGTCCTTTGTCATGTACCGAAGAAAGAATTTGCTTAACGACATCGGATTGTGGTTCTGCACCGTGCTGCATCATGACTGCGCTATAACCTTTCGCTGCAGCACCCACGTCCCTTAAGTCGGGCTCAGCACCAGACCACCAGGTTCCAAACATCTTCTCGCGAGGGTATCCCACCGCAATCGCCTCACGGATAGCCGTCGGTGTCATCACACCCCAAGTTTGAAGAACCACATAGTCAGGTCGTTGTTGACGCACCTGCAGCCAAATGGCTTTTTGCTCAACGCCAGGGGCAGGGATTGGTAGCAATTGCAGCTGGAAGCCGTGTTTTTTGGCGCGCTCTTCCATAATAGGCAAAAGCTCTTTGCCGAAAGGACTATCGTGATAGGCCACGGCAATTTTTTTGCCCTTTAATTTATCCCAACCGCCTTCCTTGTTAGCAATGTGCTGCAGCACAGTATCACCGGCAACCCAGTAATGTCCGATCAGGGGGAAGTTCCACTTAAAAATGTCGCCGTCCGCTGAGTCGCTACGGCCATAGCCGGAAGTGATCATTGGAATTTTGTCTGCGGGAATCTTTTCAGTTAAGGCAAAGGTGATGCCAGTCGACAAAGGTTGAAAAACAGTCGCGCCACCATGCTTACCCTTCAGGCGCTCATAGCACTCAACGCCTCGGTCCGTAGCGTAAGCGGTTTCACACTCCTCAACGAGGGTCATGACGCCATTGATGCCACCGCGGGTATTGACTAGCTTCATGTAATCCGCATATCCATTTGCGAATGGAGTCGCATTAGGCGCAACCGGGCCAGTACGACCGGTCAGGCTAGGAAAAAACTGGACTTTTTCTTGTGCACTTACTGCTGATGAGCCCAACACGCCGGTCATCGCTCCGGTTGCGAGAGCGAGCCCTAAAGCAATCTGTCGAAATTTCATGGATTGTCTCCTATTGCATTAAACACCGGATAAAGCAGCGAATGCCCTAGCTCTCTGGGTGTCGTCAGAGTACTGAGGTACCAAAAAATCAATGAGGAAATGGCCAAAGACGTAGCTTTTGCTTTCCGATACTCCACAGCTTAGCTAACCCATGTGGCTCGGCGATTAGGAACCAAACAATGAGTGCGCCGAAGACCATGAACTCGGCATGCGAAATCATTGCGGTAGACACTGTTACCCCCACAAGATTTCCAAACCACGGCAAGGCCTGATTTAGGAATATGGGCAGAACCACAATGAAGGCCGCACCAAAAAAACTACCCATGATCGAACCCATCCCTCCAATGATTACCATGAAGAGAAGTTGGAATGATCTATCAATCGAAAACGCAGCAGGCTCCCAAGAACCCAGGTGCACAAAAGCCCACATTGCTCCTGCCACCCCGATGATGAATGAACTGACCGCAAATGCACTTAGCTTTGCATACATCGGCCGAATACCAATCACGGCAGCGGCTACATCCATATCCCGAATTGCCATCCATTCACGGCCAATTGCACTACGCACCAAGTTTTTGGCTAGCAGGGCAAATATGACAGTAATCGTCAAGCAAAACAGGTACTTCTCAACTGGTGAATCAATGATCCAACCAAAAACACTGAGATTAGAGACTGCAACAGAGCCTGATGAGCTGTTATTGGTAAACCAACTGATTCGGGAAAAAGCCCAATCGCAAAAAAACTGTGCTGCTAGAGTCGCCACTGCTAGGTATAGCCCCTTGACTCTTAGGCTTGGAATGCCGAATACGATTCCGACAAGCATTGCGAAGAAGCCGCCGGAGAGCAACGCCAAGACTAAGGGCATGTCCTCGATCCGAACGAAGACGTTATATGACATATAGGCCCCTACAGCCATAAAGGCGCCCGACCCCAGTGAAATCTGCCCGCAGTAGCCCACCAAGATATTTACACCGATGGCTGCAAGCGACAAGATAACAAACGGGATTAGGATCGCTCGAAAAAGATAGCCATCAGCTAAAAACGGTACGCCGATAAACGCAAACGCAATCAGCGCTAAGACAGCCCAGCGGTCTTGCGCAATCGGAAAAATCTGTTGGTCGGCGCGGTACGCAATCTTGAACTGACCATTTTCTCTGTAGAACATGCTCGTCTCCTAGACTCGGTCAATAATCTTTTCACCGAACAAACCTTGGGGTCTGAACAGCAGGAACACAAGCGCTAAAACGTAAGCGAACCAAATTTCAATACCACCACCCACCATAGGCCCCAAATAAACCTCAGACAGCTTCTCACCCACACCAATAATCAAGCCACCGATAATGGCCCCCGGTACCGATGTCAAGCCACCCAAGATAATGACGGGCAAAGCTTTGAGTGCAACAGTTGTCAAAGAAAACTGAACGCCGATCTTAGATCCCCAGATGATGCCGGCGACTAAGGCAGTGATGCCAGCAACAAACCAAACAATGACCCACATACGATTCAAAGGAATCCCGATTGATTGCGCAGCCTGATGATCATCAGCGACAGCGCGTAAAGCTCGCCCAGTGGTTGTTTTCTGAAAAAATAATGACAGCACAGCAACTAGAGTCGCAGCGATCAGCGCAGCAATCAAATCTTCCTGATTGACTAGCAAGCCACCCTGAAACACGTTATCCAAAACAAATATCGGCTCCTTGGGCATCCCTACATTGATTCGATAGACCGCACTACCAAAAACCGTCTGACCGAAACCGTCCAGAAAGTAAGTGATGCCGAGCGTTGCCATTAAAAGCGTCACGGGTTCCTGATTGACCAAATGACGCAAGACCAAACGCTCCACGACCCATGCAAACACAAACATACACAGTGCGGCAAGTGCGAAAGCGATCGTATTGGCGAGCAGCAAACTTTCAAATCCTAACCAGCTAGGCACCCACTCAGAAAACCGTGCCATCGCCAGTGCAGCAAACAGCACCATTGCTCCTTGAGCAAAGT
>JBEDEU010000055.1:0-9831 GCA_041175585.1 Pseudomonadota bacterium
CAGTACAACAAGGTTCCTGAGTACACGATTAATGGTGGGCGTTTTGACATCAATGGTTTTGATCTACAAAGTCAAAACACATTAACCAAGTTTCAAATGCCGATTGATCAGCGCTTTGCGTATGGTCCGCTGGGGTCGTTGCGCTGGAAGCCAGATGGTCAACGAGCGCTGTCATACAACTCGATTGCCTATCCAATCGTCAAGCCTGGCTGGTACGTTACACCCAAAGTCGCACTGAGCATGGCGCAATACCAGACAGAATGGTATGGCCTCGAGAACTGGTATGGATACGGTCAGGCGTCAAACTCCCGCGTGTTGCCTATTATGTCTGTGGATTCGGGGATGACCTTCGAGCGTGACACAACATTCTTTGGCAAACCGGCGCTGCAAACCCTTGAGCCGCGCGCCTATTATCTGCGAGTGCCTTACCGAGATCAGTCCCAGTTCCCTGTCTATGACACGACCATGGCTGATTTCAGTTTCTCTTCTGCCTTCCAGGAGAATATTTTTACTGGCTTTGATCGGATTGCCAATGCAAACCAGGCGACCCTAGGACTGACTAGCCGCTGGCTTGACGCAAATAGTGGTTTTGAGCGGTTGCAATTATCGGTTGCCCAGCAGTTTTATTTTGAAGATCAGTACGTTACGTTGCCGTTTCAGGTTCCACGCACCAATACAAAGTCTCAGTTCCTCCTCGGCAGTAGCGCTGCCTTGACCGACACGTTGAATCTATCGTCCTTGTTTCAGTACAACCCTTACAAGAGCGAGCTCAGTCGTGCTCAGATCATTAGTCGCTGGCGTCCGCAGCGCTTAGCGACGCTGGCACTTTCGTATCGCTACCAGGTTAATCCGCCACCTGATGCTCTCTATCAACCGCAGGGGCAAAACCAGGTCAGTGCTGGCTTCCAGTGGCCGCTCACCAAGAAGTGGTACTCAATCGGACGCGTGGATTATTCCTTTAATAAAGTGAATGCACCGAGTCTGCTCGACCCATCGAATATCATTGCAATGCCGAAAGTGACGCAGGGTGTAGTCGGTCTGGAGTACAAAGGTGATTGCTGCTGGACGGGGCGTGTGGTGTTCCAGAGATATGTTGTCAGCGTAGATCAAACAAACAGCGCAGTATTTTTCCAGCTTGAGCTCGGTGGATTGGGCAACTTGGGTCAAAATCCCATGGGTATTATCGGGCGCAGTATTCCCGATTACGAGCCGATCAATCCGCCCGTTCCGAGTGTGAGTAAATTTGAAAGGTACGAATGATGCAAGTAGTTAAAACCTTCCGTGTTTGGATAGCGCTCATAGGAGTGTGTGTGGGGGCGACGCTCTGCGCCTCGGCGTACGCGCAGCCAGCTTCGGGTGGAACTGCGCGCCAGGCGACACCGGCTAAGACCGCTGCAGGCGGATCTGAACGCGACGCAGACACGATTGTTGCAGTTGTAAATAAAGAGGTCATTACTCGGCGCGAACTTGATGCACGCCTGCGTTTAGCGAAACGAGATATGGCAGCGCAGCGCATACAAATGCCGCCAGATAACGTACTTGAGCCTCAGGTTCTGCAGCGACTGATCACTGAAAAACTTGAGTTACAAGAGGGCCGCCGGCTCAATATTCAGATCACACCAGCCATGATTGATGCCGCAATCGAGACGATTGCCAAGCGAAATAACGCGACGGTCGCACAAATACGACAGCAGCTTCAAGCCTCCGGTGTACCGTGGTCTGATTACGAAAACCTGATCCGACGCGAGTTATTACTCGAGCGTCTGCGGCAGACAGTGGTCGACCGTACGATTTTGATCACGGATGCTGAGGTAGACGCGTTTTTGCGTGAGCAAAAGGCACGAGAGGCGGGGGGCTTACCAGCAGTGAGACCGACACCTGCTCCGGCTCCACCACCTCCACCGCCGCCTAAGCCCAAAGCCGTGCAGCCAGCAATCATGGGTATTGCACAGATTTTGGTGCGAGTGCCCGAGGGGTCGTCGCCAGATGAGGTGGCCGTTTTACGTAAAAAAGCGCAGGATTTGTTGGCGCGTGTCCGTAAGGGTGAGAGTTTTGAAAGCGTAGCGAAGGCGTCATCTGACGGGCCGGAAGCTAGTCTCGGTGGCGATCTCGGGGTGCGTCCATTGAATGGCTGGCCAGACCTTTTCCTTAAAGCGGTTGCGAATGTTCCTGATGGGCGCATCAGTAATATTATTCAAAGTCCAAATGGGTTTCATATTTTGAAGGTAGTGGGTCGCGCAGGTGGTGAGCCGCCACCCCAAGCACAACAAGCACCCCCGCCACCTGCCCCCACAGGACCGGATACTCAGTTACCGAAAGGACCAATGCCCGTCCAGCAAACGCAAGCTCGTCATATCCTATTGAAGAGTTCGGCCGTGATGACTGACGATGTTGCGCGCCAACGCTTGGCAGATATACGGCAGCGCATTGTTCAGGGCGGAGAGTCGTTTAGTGATTTGGCTAAACGATTCTCGAATGATGCCTCTGCGCCACAAGGGGGAGATTTAGGCTGGCTCAACCCAGGTGAAACAGTCCCGCCGTTCGAGAAAGCCATGAATACCTTGAAGATAGGTGAGGTGAGTGCGCCCGTTCAGAGTCAGTTTGGCTGGCACCTGATTCTCGTCGAAGGCCGTCGCACGCAAGATATGGCGGATCAGTTTTTGCGCAATCAAGTCCGTCAGCGACTGTTTATTCAGCGCTCTGAAGCGGAGTTTGATGCATGGCTACAGCGTGTGCGAAATCAGTCTTATATCGACAACCGGCTTGAGAAAACAGAACGGTTGAACAGGAACTAGCGCGTGACTGCACATCAGGCGCGCAAACGCTTCGGCCAGAATTTTCTGGTTGATTTGGCGGTAGTGGATGCCATCGTGAGAGCGATCGCACCGAAGCGTGACGACCTCATGATTGAAATTGGGCCGGGGCTATCTGCGCTGACAGCCCCACTGCTTGATCAGCTCGAAAATCTTACTGCAATAGAAATCGATCGCGACTTAGCTGCCCGCCTCAGACAGCGGTTTTCGTCTGACCGATTGACTGTGGTCGAGGCGGATGCCCTGCAGGTTGACTTTGCGCAGTTTGGTTCTGGGTTGCGTATTGTTGGCAACCTGCCTTACAACATTTCCAGTCCTTTGCTGTTTGCGCTCGTGGATTGTGCGGATCAGGTTCGAGATCAACACTTCATGCTTCAGCGCGAAGTCGTGGATAGAATGGTGGCAGAGCCTGGTAGCTCTGAATACAGTCGGCTGAGTGTGATGTTGCAGTATCGCTACCAGATACATAAGCTATTTGATGTGGCCCCTGAGGCTTTTGATCCACCGCCGCGCGTAACCTCTGCCATCGTGAGAATGATCCCGCGCGGGGATGAGCGGGTGCGCGCCCTAGATGAAAAACTGTTTGCTGCCGTTGTGCAGCGCGCCTTTTCTCAGCGGCGCAAAATGCTTCGCGGTGTGATGGGAGAGTGGACTGCCTTGATCCCCTGGGAGACGCTTGGCGTTCTTCCGACTTGGCGTGCGGAACAGGTGTCTGTATCCGGTTTTGTGGGGATGGCGGACGCTTTATTTGCTTCGGGCGTTCGCGCCTAACCGGCTAGCGAGCCAAACGCGCATGATGTCTTGCGCGCGGTCCTCGAGCAGGACTGCAGCTTGCTGGCAAGCGTCAGCGAGCGTGCAAGGCCCAGATGCGAGACTGAATGCTGCATGAATACCTGCGTCATATAGGGCCTGATAGCCGTTGCCTAGCGAGCCTGCGATCGCAATAACAGGAACCCCTGCGCGTTGGGCGATCTGGGCGACACCCATAGGTGTCTTGCCCAAAAGCGTTTGCGCATCCATGCGTCCTTCGCCGGTGATGACTAAATCTGCATCTTGTACAGCACTCGCTAAGCCGCCGATATTTGCGACGACTTCGGCACCTGGTTTAAAAGTGGTGTGCAACCAAGCGTGGGCAGCAAAGCCTAGGCCTCCTGCAGCGCCCGATCCTGGCGCGTCGCGCATGTCACGTCCAAGCGTTTGAGCGCACACGTTCGCAAAGTGATTCAGAGCAGCATCAAGTGTTTGTACCTGATCAGGGGTTGCCCCTTTTTGTGGTCCGAAGATCGCTGAGGCGCCTTTGGGGCCGCACAAAGGGTTATTGACATCGGAGGCGATGGTGACGCGAATCTTCGCTAACCGAGAGTCGAGTCCGCTGGCATCTAGCTTGGCTAGTTGTGCGAGCCCCAGTCCGCCTCGAACAAGAGGCTTGTCATTTTGATCTAGAAGGCGCAGCCCCAGTGCCTCGAGCATCCCGGCGCCGGCATCGTTTGTTGCCGAGCCGCCGAGGCCAAGAACGATGTGTTGTGCGCCAGAGTCCAGTGCGCAGCGTATGAGCTCTCCAACACCATAGCTCGTTGCATGCATGGGATCCCGCTCTGCGGGCTTAATATGTTCCAAGCCAGCAGCACAAGCCATCTCAATAACTGCTGTGTCCTCAGGAAGTCGTGCCCAAGTGGCTTGGATTGGACGTCCCAATGCGTCGAGTACGGTATTGACGCGACGCTCGCTCGTGGTTGCCCCGAGCACTGCCTCAACCGTTCCTTCCCCACCATCGGCCATGGGCACACGCACGACCATCGCATGGGGAAGCGCGCGCTTGATGCCGCGTTCGATCGCCAAAGCGACTTCGGGTGCCGAGAGAGACTCTTTGAATGAGTCTGGAGCGATGACGATTTTCATGAAGGTTGCAGTATCAGCCTAAGGTAATGGGCTTAGTCAAATTTCTTTTGAACGAACTCGATCTTGTAACCGTCAGGATCTTCTACGAAGGCGATTACTGTCGAGCCATGCTTCATCGGGCCTGCTTCGCGCGTGACCTTTCCGCCAAGTTCGCGCACGCGATCACAGGCTTCGTAAGCATTTTCGACTTGCAATGCAATATGGCCATACCCCGTGCCGAGATCGTACGACGATGTATCCCAGTTGTAGGTGAGTTCTAGTGCAGGACCATCGCGCTCGTCCTGATAGCCAACGAAGGTGTTCGTGAAGCGGCCGGTTGGATATTCAGTGCTGCGCAGCACGCGCATCCCTAATACTTTGGTGTAGAACTCGATTGAGCGGTCGAGGTTGCCGACGCGCAGCATTGTGTGAAGAATTCGCATAATGAGACCTCTGTGATACCTAAATTAAATAGGAAAAGATGGTGTCATGATAACCGCTCAAGCGGTGGACTAGATCTCGGGAATGCCATCCGGTGTGTGATGGCGGAGGATATTTTTAGCGAGATGAAAATCCGGGTAGAGTTGTTCGACTTCTGACCAGAAATCTTGGCTGTGATTCATTTCTCGTAGGTGAGCGAGCTCGTGCGCGATCACATAGTCAATCACCATTGGTGAGAAATGGATCAGTCGCCAGTTCAGCATAATATTGCCGTCACTGGTACAGGAGCCCCAACGCGTCGCGGCGGATGATAGCCGCCATCGTCGAATCGTTAATCCGGTAGTGGCGAGAAAGTGTTTGATGCGCACATCAAACCAGACTGCTGCGCGAGACTGTAGCCACGCCTGAGTCATGTCGCGCATGCGATGCGTGTCAGCGTCATTAGGCAAGGGCAGCCAAAGTGCTTGGCCCGCTTGCGGCGCATCAGGATTGCCCTCGAAGTAAGGCGATCCATGCGGAACGTGCGGCCCCGGTACGCCACTACGCAGGACGATGCGACATCCCATATAAGGAAGTTCCCCGCCGGATTGCCAACGCGTCTCTGACATTGCTAAACGCTGTTTGCGGGATTGCCAGTCTTGAAGTTTGGATAGAATCCAAGGCATTTTTTCAACAACTGCGGCGTCGATTTGGGAAAGCGTGACCCAGTTCGGGGCGGTGACCCGTAAGCCCTCGTCGAGAATGACGAAGCCAATGCTACGGCGCCGCGAGCGCATCAAGATAAAGCCTACCGATTGATCGCCGTGATGGACGACGCGCCATTTTGCCCCAAGGGGAATAGTCGCGGGCGCGATGGTCCAGCTAGGCTTGGGGCTGTCTGCGCCGGAAAGCAAAAGCTCGAGCTGGCTCATTGTTATGTTGAATAACGTTCGGGATTTAAGCGTTGCATTTCACTCTCGATCCATGCTTGAACTTTCTCGTTCAGTTCTTCTGGAGTCAGGCCTGTTGAATCAATGACGGGCCCGATGGAGACCGTAATGCAACCAGGCCGTTTAATGAAGGCGTTACGTGGCCAGCATTCGCCAGCGTTGTGGGCAATTGGAATAATTGGGACGCCCGTGCGTGTTGCTAACAATGCACCTCCCATCTTGAAGCGACCTGTTTTGCCTGGTGCGATGCGTGTGCCTTCTGGGAATAAGATCGGCCAGCGTCCTTCGTTTAGGCGTTGTTGACCGACTTTTACAACTTGCTCGAAAGCGTCGCGCCCTTTGCTGCGATCGATGGGAATCATCGCTAAGAGGGCGAGACCCCATCCAAAGAAAGGTACGCGATGCAGTTCGCGCTTGTAGACAAAACACACTTCGCGCGGAAGGTGCGAGGGCAAAAACAATGTTTCCCAGGCAGACTGGTGCTTCGAGAGTACGATCGCAGGACCATCCGGAAGGTTTTCCCAACCTTGCACTTTCCAGCGGACACCGCAAATGACTTTTGCTCCCCACACCGCGAGTCGTGGCCAGCCCATCGTCAGCTTGTAGCGCCAACTCAGTGATAGCGGCGCCCAAAGCATGCAGGCAAAGGCATAGGGGATCACGGTAAGGATCAGAAAGAGGGTAAAAACGGTAGCGCGAAGCGCAAGCATCATTTAGTTGGTCTCTGACAGAATTTGGTCTACCGCGTCGGCTAGATCCTTTGCAACGCGTGTCCCCGCAGGTAGGTCCCCCTTCGCTTGGGTCTTGCTGCCGTTGCCTGTCTGGACAAGCCAGGGCAAGCAGCCCGCCGCAGCGGACGCCTGCAGGTCTCGCAAAGAGTCTCCGACTGCTGGTACGCCCTCTAGGCTTGTGTCAAAACGGTGCCCGATGTCATAAAACAAACCAGGGAGTGGCTTACGGCACAGACAGCTGTCGTCAGGGCCGTGCGGACACACAAAAATAGCATCGACTGTGCCGCCCAGTTGAGCAAGCGCTTTGCGAAACTTTTGGTGAATGTCTGTCAGGGCAGTGATGTCGAAAAGCCCACGTGCCAAGCCCGACTGGTTTGAGGCAATGGCGATGGTCCATCCGGCCTGATGTAGACGAGCGATCGCCTCTAAGCTGCCTGGCAGAGGGTGCCATTCATCGGGGTGCTTGATGTAATCGTCGCTATCCTCGTTGATCACGCCATCGCGATCGAGAATAATCAGTTTCATGGGGCAAGCCTTGAAATGTCTGCAACCTGATTCATAAGGCGATGTAATTGATCAAGCAACGCCAATCTGTTGTTTCGGACGGCGATGTCATCGGTCATCACCATAATGTCGTTAAAAAACAGGTCAACCGCCTCTCGGGTCTGCGCTAAGGTATCCATTGCCGCCACATAATCACCTGCTTCAAACTGCTGCTGCGCGATCGGTTGTGCTTGGGCGACGGCCTTGGCAAGTGCTTGTTCGGCAGCCTCAGTCAATAGCTTGGGTGCGACCGTGGGTAACTGGCCTTCTGATTTCTTTAGTAGATTGCCAATCCGCTTGTTCGCTGCAGCAAGACTCGCGGCACTCGGGCTTGATGCGAATTTCTCGGCGGCGATCACCCGCGCCACAACTTGGTGCAATGGAGGAGTCAGAGCCAGCACTGCTTCAACTGCGTTGCGATCATGCTGCGCAATGAGCTGGTTACGTAACCGTTCGAGAATAAAGTCTCGGACCTCTGGAACAGTTTGTTCAGTCAGTGTGCCGGGTGCGAACTGTTTGGCACTATGCGTAAGTAACTCTTCAAGGGAGAGTGGCCCAGCATTTTGTATTTTTAAGAAACCGCCTGCGGTGAGCTGCTCGAATGCACTGATAACACCTAGGGCGGCACGACGCAAACCAAAGGGATCCCGCTCACCTGTTGGTGCTAAACCGATACCCCAGATACCCACGAGTGTTTCGGCGCGTTCTGCGATAAACAAGATCGTAGCGATCATATTACTCGCGGTGATCGGTGCATCTAGACGGATACGATATTGCTCAGCGAGCGCCTGAACGACCTCAGGGGCCTCATTGTCACCGCGGGCGTAATAGGCGCCCATAATGCCCTGCAGTTCAGGAAACTCACCGACCATGTTTGTCGTGAGATCTGCTTTAGCGAGTTCGGCAGCGCGCTCAGCGTGCGCTGCATCCGCACCAAGCGTCTGTGCAAGGTAGGCCGCAATCGCGCGAACACGGCTAACGCGCTCTAACTGTGTGCCAAGTTTGTTGTGATAAACGATTGAGTCAAGTTGGGCGACACGCGCGTGTAAGGGCGTTTTGCGATCGGTCTCAAAGAAGAACTGCGCATCTGCCAGACGGGGCCGCACGACACGCTCGTTGCCTTCGATGATTGCGCTCGGATTGTCCGTGGGCATATTGCTCACGATCAGGAACTGATTGGTGAGAGCGCCGGTGTCTTTGTTGAATAGCGGAAAATATTTCTGATTCAACCGCATTGTTAAAATCAGACATTCCTGTGGGACCGTTAGAAAACGTTCCTCAAATGTTCCGACATACACTGCCGGTGCTTCAACTAGTGCAGTGACCTCATCGAGTAGTGCATCAACTTCTGGGCCTGTGCCAAGGCTGGCTTGAAGTTTTTGCGTTTGGGTGCTCAATAATTCGGCGATTTGCGCACGACGCAAGGCAAAGCTGGCTGTGACGTTACCCGTGGTTGCTAGCTGGGTCTCATACGTGTCTGCGCTGTCAATGGTTATCGCACCTGGATGCAGGAACCGATGCCCAAATGTTTGTCGGCCGGATTCCAACCCGAGAATCGTTGCGGGAATAACTTGCGAGCCGTGTAAAGCGATGAGCGCGTGCGCAGGGCGCACAAACTTGACTGCCGTTTCGCCATCTGCAAGTTGATACTTCATCACTTTGGGAATTGGCAGGCCCGCAATGCTTGCTTCGATCGCGCCTTGTAAGGCGTCGCTAAGTTTTGCTCCTGGCGCTGTACCGCTTGCGACAAGGTACTCTTGCTTGCCATCTGACTCGCGCGCGAGCGCGCTGATGTCCATGGACTCCCAGCCTTTAGCGGCTAGTTTTTTTAGCAATGCAGGTGTTGCGTTTCCGTTTGCATCAAGCCCAACTTTAACGGGCATGAGTTTTTCTGAGAATGTCTGATCAGGCGCAATGGGTTGGACGGCGCTAAGCCTAACGCCGAGTCGGCGCGGTGTTGCAAAGGGTTCGACAGAACAGTTTGCCTCGGTGAGACCGAGTGCCTGCAGGGCGTCGTGCAGGCCTTGCGCAAAGGCTTGACCAAGCTTGGGAAGCGCTTTAGGTGGAAGTTCTTCTGTGAAGAGCTCGACCAGAAGGGGGCGGCTGGACATTAGTTCGACCCTTTGTTTGTATGCAGCATGGGGAAGCCTAGTTTTTCGCGCGACTCAAAGTAGGCTTGCGCAACAGCGCGAGACAGGTTTCTGATCCGACCAATGTAGGCAGCACGTTCTGTCACGCTGATTGCTCCGCGTGCGTCGAGCATATTGAATGTATGGGCAGCTTTCAATGTTGCCTCATAGGCAGGCAAAGCCAAGGGGACTTCCATGAGTCGTTTGGCGAGTGTTTCAAAATCGGTGAAGTGACGGAACAACGTTTCAGCGTCTGAATGCTCAAAGTTGTAAGTCGATTGTTCGACTTCATTTTGATGAAAGACGTCACGATAGAGAACTTTGCCGCGCGGCCCTTCGGTCCAGACCAGGTCATAGACGCTTTCAA
>JBEDEU010000056.1:0-9727 GCA_041175585.1 Pseudomonadota bacterium
GCAGTGCCGTTGCGAGGGCAATTGGCGCTGCCGCATTGACCTGCATGTGGGCCTGCAGAGTAGAGCTCTTGAATGTTTTGGCATCGTCGTATTCAAACATCGATGCGTTGTTGACCAGGCACTCTGGCAATCCGATTTCCGTAGTACATCGTTCTATCAGCGTCGCAACTTGACCGGGGTCACTTAAGTCAGCTTGTAAAGCGCATGCCTTGCGACCTAATGCCTTGATTTCAGTCACGAGCAGAGCGGCCTCGTTTTGTGCGCGACCATAATGCACAACGATGTCCCAGCCTGCTTGTGCAAGAGCAAGCGCAATATGTCTGCCCAAGCGCTTTGCGGCGCCTGTAACAAGTGCGATGGGTGCAGTCTGGTTCATCAACGAGATATTAACTTGCTACGCCCCATCCGTCAGAATAGATCGTATGCCTAAGCGAGTAGGGGGCTTTGCTTGAGCGAGTGCTGGCTCGCCAGATCATAGGCATGTCCCACCTGAAGCACGGAGAAGTCGGTTTGAGTGGGACCGATGATCTGTATGCCTGCGGGTAATCCTGCGGCACTAAATCCTGCAGGGGCGCCGAGTGTAGGTAACCCGGTCATCGTGACAGGAATTACTGATTGCATCCAACGGTGGTAGGTGTCCATGGGCTTACCAGCGAGGTCTTTGGGCCAATGCAGCTCAGCCTCAAACGGGAAAATCTGCGTTGTTGGCATCACTAGAAAATCAAACTGCTCAAAAAGTCGGACGAGCTCCTGATACCAAGCGGTACGCACTTTTGCTGAGTCAAATACTTCAGTGCCGGTCAAGGCAAGACCGCGCTCGATTTCCCAAATGGCCTCTGGTTTCAGTTGGCTTCGTCGAGCCGTGTCGTGGTAGTGCTGTGCGTGCCCGCCCGAAAACGTGAAGCTGCGCAGCGTGATCCAGGCGCGCCACAGTTGTTCAAAGTCGAAGCTTGGCTGGGCCATATCAACCGAGCAACCAATCGCTTTAAAGTGTTCGAGCGAGCGTTGCGTCAGTGTCAATAACTCTGGGTCCATGGGTAAATGACCACCGAGATCGCCGAGCCAGCCGATGCGTACGCCGCGCATGTCACGCTCCAGCGGTTGGGCAAATTGGCGTGGATCGTCCTGTCGGCGGGTGAGCGGCAGTCGTGGATCAAAACCCGCTTGTACCCCCAGAAGCATTGCAAGATCAGGCACATTGCGGGCCATGGGGCCGGTAACGCTAAATTGCTGAAAAAATACTTCGTCGCCAGGGCCGTGCGGAACACATCCAACCGAAGGTCTAAAACCAAAGACGTTGTTGAATGCCGCTGGCACGCGCAACGAACCCATCATGTCCGATCCGTCGGCCACGGGTAGCATGCGGAGGGCCAAAGCGACACCTGCGCCGCCACTACTTCCGCCCGCTGAGTGTGCCGGATTAAAGGCATTACGGGTGGTGCCATAGACGCGGTTATAGGTGTGCGCACCAAGACCGAATTCTGGAGAGTTGGTGCGGCCAATAAAGATCGCACCGCTTGCGCGAACACGTGCATTTGCCGCGGAATCCACTTTTGTGACTTGACCTGCAAAAATCGGGGAGCCGTTTGTCGTCACCAAGCCAGCCAAGGGGGCGATATCTTTTGGGGCCTGTGGAATGCCGTGTAGTGGGCCCAGGCTTTGCTTGCGTGCAAGTTGTTCGTCTCGCTCTTTCGCCTGTGTTTGTAGGGACTCTCTCTCAGGCATGGCTACGATGGCATTGACGATCGGATTCAGACGATCGATTTGCGCTAGGTAGGCGTTGAGTACTTCGGCGCACGACACATCCCGGCGATGTATGGCAGCAGACAGGCCAACAGCATCCATCGCAACGATGTCTGATGTGTTTTTGGACGTGGATGCGTGCGATGGGATGTTCATGTTGGCCTCATCAGGTCGAGCGAGTTGATTTAAAGCGACGGCGGACGCAGTCGGCTAGTGATATTGGCTGCCCAAAATAGTGCGGCAAGCAGCACGGCTGCGCCGACTTGGGCGATAAGCACGATGTCGTAGGACTGATCGATTGCCCATAGCCAAGCGGCGACGACAGGGCCTACCGCACGTGCCACGATGGTGGGAATCGTAATTAATCCGTTGAGTGCGCCATAGGCGTGTTTACTTAACATTTCGGGTACGACTTGTGCGCGCACGATGGTGAAGACGCCGTTCGCAAGCCCGTATGCGGCAAAGACGATTGCCACCAGCATAAATCCGAGAGAATCAGGGATAAAAGCAGCGAAGATGAAGGGGAATAGGCTCAGCATGATCGAGCCCAGTGTGCGCATAGATACCCGGGTCGCAAAACGACTGATGATGATTCGACCTAGCACTTGGGCAGGTCCAATAATCGACAGTGCAAAAACGACCTCGCCGGTGGGGATCTGCTTGTCAAGCAGCATCGGGTACATATGATAAGTAAAAATGGAAAAGATCATTGAGTAGACGGTGAGCGAAATCAATAGCAACCAAAACACCGAATTACGCAATGCCGCGTGGACAATCGACTTATCTCGTGCAATGTTTTCTGCTTTTGTTTCGGAGTGCGAAGCGTGTACTGCATCTCGCTCGGGCTTAACCCAGTGCCAGTAGCCGGCAGCACAGGCTAAGTTGACTGCTGCGAGCACCCAGAGAGATTCCCGCCAACCCCAGACATCCATTAAGAACTGTTCGAGGGGGATAAAAACGGTACTTGCGAATCCGGCCCATAAGGTAATGGTTGTAATGCCCGCACGCGAATGTTGCGGGCCCACCCGTCGTGCTAACACCGCAAAGGCAGACTCGTACAGGATTGCAGCTTGCAGCGAGCCCATGGCAGCTGCAATCACATAGAACACAAACAAGCTGCTCACCGTTGACCAGGCGATAAACAGCAGAGCAGCAATGATTGAGCAAAAGCAAAGCACATGCCTACCAAAGCCTCGATCGATCGCCACCCCTACAGGATAAGCAAGGGCTGCGGCAAGTAACAGTCCAACTGTCAGTGCGCCGTATACATCCGATTTAGACCAGCCCAGCTCTTGCTGCATCGCGAGTACGATTAGCGGGAACGCATAATAGATTGTGCCGTAGGAGCAGATTTGAGCGATTCCGAGGAAACGCGCCAAGCCAAGCGCACCTTTGGCGGGCGAGTTTGAGTGCTGAGGCACTGCGTCGCCTTGAGTGGTCATGCCAGTCTCACTAAACCATCGACTGCGATAGCTTTCTCTGCCTGCACAAATAGAGGATTGATTTCAGCTTCAAGGACATTAACTTCACGCACGCACGCCAACCGAGAAAAGTCCGCGATAGTTTTTGCGAGTACGTCGCAATCTGCTGTGGGTAGGCCACGGAATCCACGCACCAGTTGCGTGATGCGCACCTCTTTAATCATCTCGTGCGCTTGAGCGATTGAAACGGGGGCAATGCGAAGCGAGAAGTCTGGAGAAATCTCTGCCGTGATTCCGCCAGCTCCGAGCAAGACAGTCGGTCCAACTAGCGGATCGTTGCGATATCCGAGAATCAGTTCCAGAAGCTTGGGCTCCATCGCTTGGATCAATACGCCATCGACCTTTGCGTTCGGAGCGTGCTGCGCAACATTCTTTTTAATGGCAGCCGCACTCGCCTGCAACTCCTCCTGATTGTGCACACCGACCTTGACGCCACCGACCTCTGTTTTATGAGGGATGTCTCGAGAAGATATTTTTACGACAACGGGGTAGGGCACTGTGTGACTTAAATTGTCGAGCGGTACGCGTTGAGCTTGCGCCGTGGTGAGCCCGAGCGTTGCGAAGAGCTGTCCGGACTCATACTCAGTCAGGAGCCCGGTGCGCGGTAGTGTCGCGGGCCACGGCGTATTTGGCAGGTCTGGGGGGGCTTGCGTTTGCGCCTCGAAAAAGACCGATAGCGCGTCTGCGCAGGACTCAGGTGTGCGAAAGGCTGCAATCCCTGCCTCTTTTAGCAGTGCCAACGACGCATTTGCCTCAGGTGCAAGAAAGACTGCCAACGCCTTGGTCAGAGGTTTGTCTGCTTGAACCAATGGTTTCACAGCCAGTTCAGGATGAAACTGTGCCGATGAACCTACTACGCTGAGTACTGCATCGCACCAGTCGGTTTGTAAGAGTTGTTCGAGAAGATCCTTGTATTGCGCACTGGTCGCAGCCAAAGTGAGGTCAATGATCGGCGTTTCCCGAATTTTCATCCCACGTGCGGCCATGTGCTCGATGAATGCTGGGGGCGGCGGCACCGCGATCATTCCATTCAAGCCTAAGTTATCGACCACGGTGGCGGCGCCACCGCCTGTTGTCGTGATAACTGCCACACGCGCAGGCGTTGGGTGAGGATGTGTGTTGCCACGGTAGCGTTGCGCCAGAGGTGCGAGTTCAAATAGGGTCTCGAGATTGCGTACACGCATGACGCCATGAGCACGCAAAAAAGCGTCTACTGCGACGTCGTTGCCCGCCAACGCACCGGTGTGGGATTGAGCGAGGGCGTCGCCTTGCTCAGAGCGGCCGATTTTGTAGGCGATTACCGGTTTTCCATTCGCCCGAGCGCGCTCGAGCGCCGCAGCCAATGTCGGTGCGTCGCGCAAGGTTTCTAAAAACAACAAAATAACTTTGGTGTCGGCATCATCTACTAGGGCGTCGATGATTTCGCCGACGGTGACGTCGCTTTCATTTCCGACAGATACGGACTTTGCAAAACCGAAGCCTCGGGCGGCTGCCCGCGCGATCAGTGACCCCATCATTGAGCCGCTTTGCGAGACGAGGCTGAGTTCGCCACCAAGCAGGGTTTCTGCCTCGAAGGCGGCATTGACCGACAGGATCAGACCGCTTTGTAAGTTTGCTAAGCCGATGCTGTTGGGGCCAATAATGCGCACCCCCAGCTCTTTTGCACGGGCAATCAACTTGTTTTGCTCGGCCATGCCCTCTGGTCCCGTTTCGCCAAAGCCATCAGAGTAAATGGTGATAACTTTCGCGCCCGCCTTGGCACAGCTCTCAATCATCGGGTAGACCAGCTCGCTCGCAACCATGATGAAGGCGTGATCAATTGGACCTGGGAGCTCAGAGAGATCTGCATAGGCCTTCTCGCCCATGATTTCAGACTGGGTCCGATTAATTGGGTAGATCTGACCAGCGAAGCCATGTTTGCGCATAAAACGCATGGGGCGAGCCGTATTTTTTTGCAGATTGCCTGAGGCGCCAACAAGTGCTACCGCGCGAGGGGAGAAAAGTGCCTGTTTGAAGTCGATCGAGTCTGCTGCTGTTTTCATAGTGTTGAAGCGGGTGTCGGAACGGGTAGCGAACGAAAAATAATACTCTTCCGGTACGATACTCCAAAACTGATTTTGGCCTGCTCGTCAATATTTCCCCTACCAAGCCGAAATCACTCTTCTGGGCATTAAAGGTCTGACCTACAATCGACGGTCTGCTACTTATCACGTACCGATGAAAACATTAATCAATCGCGGCTGGGTGTTTTGCCAAGGTCCTCGGGCTGTTCCTTGGTTGTTATTTGGCGCTGCGGTATGGCTATGTGGACTGGCCTGGATCCGTGACTTGCACCTACCCGATGAGGGTCGTTATGTGGGTGTTGCCTGGGACATGGCGCGTGCCGATAGCTTTTGGGTGCCGTTAATGAATGGCATGCCTTATTTCCACAAGCCTCCCCTTTTCTATTGGCTGGATCAACTGTCGTTCATGGTCTTTGGGCGTAACGAGTGGGCGGCCAGAATCCCCTCAGTGCTCGCAGCGTGGTCGAGCGCGACGGCGGCTTACTTTTTTGTTCGAAAGTATCGTGGTGTCCCCATCGCGACCCTGACATTTATCGCGCTTGTGACGATGCCGTATTTTTATGGTGCTGCGCAATATGCGAACCTTGACATGCTCGTGGCTGGCATGATCAGTCTCACGGTCCTTGCGGGTGCGGAGGCGGTGTTACGCAGTGAAGCGGGTGCCTCCTATAAGTCGATGATGCTTGCGGCGGCGGCCGCTGCTGCGTTAGGGATGCTGGCGAAAGGGTTGATTGGTGTTGTGTTGCCCGGGGGCGTGCTCTTCTTTTGGGTGGTGTTGACCGGACGTTGGCGCAGCTTGGCTGTGTTGTTATGGCCGCCTGCAGTGGTTTTTTTCTTTGCCCTTGCTGTGCCGTGGTTTTGGTTTATGCAACAGAAGTTTCCTGGTTTTTTTGACTATTACTTTATCCATCAACAGTTTGAGCGCTTCGTAGGCGAGAGCTTTAATAATCCCCAGCCAATTTGGTTTTATGTTCCTGTCATTTTCGGCATGACGCTGCCATGGTCCTTGGGTTTGATTGGAATCATGAATCGGACGTTTTGGAGATCACCGGGTGGCACGCTTGGCGTGCTCATGCTCATTTGGTTTTCGTTGATTATGGTGTTCTTCTCGATTCCGGCATCCAAATTAATCGGTTATGCGCTTCCAGCGTTAGTGCCGTTGGCGGTGCTGGTGGCTGAAGGATTGTGGGCCATTCGTCAGGCGCGAGGTTCGGCTTTTGCGCTTCCGCTGGTTCGCGGCTTTATCGTGGGCTCAGCGATCGCATGTGTCATCGGACTGATGGCGTTTCGAGTGACTCAAAAGGACAGTGCGAACGATACGGGCGCTGCGATAGCCGCGCAGTGGAAGCCCGACGACACCTTGGTGTACTTGCGGGCGTTTTCTTTTGATCTGCCTTTTTACATTGGCAACCGCAACCCAGCCTGGGTCGTTGAAAACTGGCCGACCATACCCAAGCGCGATAACTGGCGTAACGAATTGGCGGATGCGGCGAACTTCGACCCTGCTCTTGGGAAAGTCGTACTCATCACCGAGCAAGGGTTCGTGCCGCGTTTATGCGAAACGAACGATAAGGTGTTTTGGGTACGCTCTGATGCCTGGGGTCCAGCGGCTTATCCATTTTTAAGAGAAACTGAGCCGTTCTTTACGCAAGGTAATGGCGGTCGAGTTTGGAAAATTAAAACGGACATGGCTTTCAAGTCTAAGGTTTGCCCAAAGTCGGGCTAGTATCTCGTAACAGTCACAATGCTGAAAGGAACACTGTTTATGACTCAGTCTAAAGACGACAAGCGCGTAAAGACACCGGAAAGTTTGCGTAGCGCACGCTGGTTTGCGCCTGATGATCTGCGTTCATTTGGACATCGCTCGCGCGCGATGCAAATGGGTTATGGCCCAGAGGACTGGGCAGGCAAACCGGTTGTCGGTATCGTCAATACATGGTCAGACATCAATCCCTGTCATAGTCATTTCAAACAGCGTGTTGAGGATGTCAAGCGTGGTGTATTGCAAGCGGGAGGATTCCCGATTGAATTGCCAGCTCAGTCCCTAGCAGAGCAATATGTGAAGCCCACTACGATGCTCTATCGCAACCTGTTGGCGATGGATGTGGAAGAGCTCTTGCGCTGCCATCCGATTGATGGCGTTGTATTGATGGGCGGTTGTGACAAGACAACGCCTGCGTTGTTGATGGGTGCTACGAGTGCAGGATTGCCAGCGATTTATGTTCCCGCAGGACCCATGCTGCGAGGCAATTGGCACGGCAAAATTCTTGGCTCAGGATCCGACGCTTGGAAGTATTGGGACGATCGCCGTGCAGGCTTAATTAATCAAAAAGAATGGATCGAAATCGAAGGCGGTATTGCCCGTAGTCATGGCACGTGTATGACGATGGGGACGGCCAGCACGATGACGGCTATTGCCGAAGCGCTGGGCATGACCTTGCCAGGTGCGTCTTCTATTCCTGCCCCGGACTCTAACCATGTACGAATGAGTGCAGAGTCGGGTCGACGCATCGTTGACATGATCTGGGAAGATCTGACGCCTTCAAAGATTCAAACACATGCCGCATTTGAAAATGCCATCGCCGTAGCGATGGCAATGGGCTGCTCTACAAATGCGATTATTCATGTGATTGCTCAGGCGAAGCGAGCAGGTTGCGATATTGATCTGGCGGATTTTGACCGCTTCAGTCGCTTCGTGCCTGTGATTGCCAACGTACGTCCAAGTGGTGATCAGTACCTCATGGAAGATTTTTTCTATGCGGGAGGTTTACCAGCCTTGATGAACCGTATCAAACAGCATTTGCATCTTGATACGCTTACAGTTACCGGCAAGACACTTGGCGAAAATATCGAAGGTGCGGCAGTCTACAACGACGATGTCATCCGTCCTTTAGATAATCCGATTTATGCAGAAGGTGCCTTGGCTGTGCTCAAAGGGAACCTTGCGCCTGACGGTTGCGTCATTAAACCGAGTGCATGCCCCGAACACTTGCACAAACACACTGGGCCCGCTTTAGTGTTCGATGATTATGCATCGATGAAGGCTGTCATTGATGACGAAGATTTGGATGTCACTGCTGATCATGTGTTGATCTTGCGTAATGCCGGACCGCAAGGCGGACCGGGTATGCCGGAGTGGGGTATGTTGCCCATGCCTAAAAAGCTTCTTAAGCAAGGCGTACGGGATATGTTGCGCCTATCGGATTCGCGCATGAGTGGCACGAGTTATGGCGCTTGCGTGTTGCACATATCCCCCGAGTCGTTTGTTGGGGGGCCATTGGCCTTGGTCAAGACAGGTGACATGATTTCGGTAGACGTACCGGCCCGTACCATCAAGCTTGAAATTTCAGATGAAGAGTTTGCACAACGCAAGGCGGCCTGGAGGGCGCCTGCACCTCGTTACGAGCGCGGGTATGGCTGGATGTTTTCAAAACATATCCAGCAGGCGCATGAGGGTTGCGACTTCGATTTCTTGCGCACTGACTTTGGTGCCCCAGTACCTGAACCTGACATTTATTGATTGGTGAAAATATGAGCAAACTCTCGGCAGCGACGCGTGAAAAACTGATGCAAGTAAGCACGGCAACGCTAGGGACCTGCCTGTTTAAGCGGGGGCTGCGTTCGCAATTTGTCCAAAATGTGCAACGCCTTTCGAAGTCGACTAAGAATATGGTGGGTGAGGCATACACGTTGCGCTACATCCCTGCGCGCGAGGATCTCAATGGAATTGAGGTTTTCAAAGATCGTTCGCACCCACAGCGCAAGGCAATTGATGAATGCCCCGCAGGGGCTGTGCTTGTCATTGATAGCCGAAAAGACGCGCGTGCTGCTTCTGCCGGTGGCATTTTGGTCGGTCGTCTGATGGCTCGGGGCGTTGCCGGTGTTGTGACAGATGGTGGATTTCGCGATTCAGCAGAAATTGCTGACTTGGGTATTGGTGCATATCATCAACGCCCCTCAGCGCCTACGAATCTAACGCACCATCACGCAATTGATATCAACGTTCCTATTGGGTGTGGCGATGCTCCGGTGTTTCCTGGAGATGTGATTGTGGGGGATGCCGATGGGGTGTTGGTTGTGCCTGCGCATCTCGCAGAGGAGTTGGCGAACGAGGCTTTTGAAATGACAGTCTTTGAGGATTTCGTGACTGAGGAAGTCAAGAAGGGCCGATCGACGATGGGCTTGTATCCCAATACTGATCCGCAGACCTCGGTTGATTTTGACGCTTGGCGGAAAAAGGTTGGGCGCTGAAATTGGCCCTGAAGATGGGATCTGTGACTAAACCCCGCAGCGTATCGCACAAGCGATACGCTAAAACTGGGGTGAGCGACGGGGCTCGAACCCGCGACAACCAGAATCACAATCTGGGACTCTACCAACTGAGCTACGCCCACCACAGGACCAGAATTCTAGCATGTTTGAAGAAGCTTATTGTGCCGC
>JBEDEU010000057.1:0-9697 GCA_041175585.1 Pseudomonadota bacterium
GCGTGGTGGGGTCGACATCGACGCTGTGATCTTTACCATTAACTTTTAGCTGTATCGCCATTTGGGTGCTCCCGCGGATGGAAAGTAGGAATAAACTGAATTGATATTAACTGAGGGAAACACCGCCGTCACCAGATCCCCACTCTATCTTGGGATTTAAAAAGCCGTGGGGATCCAAGACCCTTTCCTTAGTATTTTTATTAGCGTTTACCCTAACAAAATTAGATGCATCGAACCCTATGCTGAATAAATACATAAGACTCGCAAGCCGCCCAACGGGCTGGGTCACCGCTGACAATTTCGAGCTGATCGAAGCCCCTATGCCCCTCCCTGCTGACGGCGAGGTTCTGATTCAGAACGACTGGCTGTCTTTAGACCCCTACATGCGCAGCCGTATCTCCGATGCAAAGTCTTATGCCAAGGGGGTCAACCCAGGAGACGTCATGGTAGGTGGCGCGGTCGGCACCGTAATCGAGTCCCGCTCAAACGCTTTTGCTGTGGGCGACACCGTGTTAGCCGCCAGCGGATGGCGGCTTTACGCAACCATGCCGGCGCAGGCCGTTACAAAAATTGATGCGTCGCGCGTTCGCGCATCCGCCTACCTTGGCGTGCTGGGTATGCCAGGCATCACAGCCTGGACTGGGCTAATCGACATTTGTCAGCCTAAACCAGGTGAGACGGTCGTTGTCGACGCTGCATCGGGTGCGGTAGGCAGTGTTGTCGGGCAACTTGCGAAACAAGCTGGTTGTCGCGTGGTGGGTGTTGCTGGAGGTCGAGCAAAATGTGATTACGTTGTGAAAGAGCTAGGCTTTGACGCCTGTGCGGACCACCGCGCCACAGACTTTCACGCGCAACTCGACGCGCTACTACCCCAAGGCATTGACTGCCTCTTTGAAAACGTCGGTGGCGAAATTTTTGAAACGCTACTCACACGTATGAATGTCTTCTCGCGGGTTGCGCTTTGCGGAATGGTGTCCGAATTCAATCGCGATCCGCACGCACATCGCACACTGCGCTCTATTCTGATTAATCGCATACGTGTGCAAGGGTTCATCGTCTCAGACAAACTAGAGACCTGGCCGGGCATTCGAGCGCAACTCGTTGAACGCGTCGTCAGCGGAAAACTGAAGTTCAAGGAATCGATCGTAGAAGGCTTGGAACATGCACCCCAAGCATTTGTGGGCATGCTGCGCGGCGAGAACTTTGGCAAGCAACTCGTCAAGCTGCGATGAGCCCACATCCGAGGCGTTAAATCGCAGTCAGTGAGCCCACATCAAACAGGGCAAGCACGCCCAAGACAGCGAATAGAATTGCCGCGATGATATGCACTGTGCGCATTGGCACAACGCGCGTAATCCGATCACCCAGCAGCACCGCCGGTGCATTGGCCAACATCATTCCGGCCGTTGTGCCCATGACGACCGCCCACAACGACGCATACTGTGCGGCAAGCGCAACTGTTGCGAACTGTGTTTTATCGCCCATCTCGGCCAAGAAGAACGCCACCACCGTCGTCAGAAAAATTCCACCTTTCGGGTCGGCATCGGTGTCATCGAGCTTGTCTGGAATCAAAATCCAAACTGCCATACCTAGGAAAGAAACACCTAACACCCAACGCATGACAGAGGGACCAAACCAGTGTGTGAGCCACGATCCCACTGCCCCTGCCACGGCATGGTTGAGTAATGTTGCGACAAGAATACCCAAAATGATCGGCAGCGGCTTGCGATATCGTGCCGCTAACACCAAGGATAACAACTGCGTCTTGTCGCCCATCTCAGCAAGGGCCACTATCCCCGTCGACATCAGGAACGCTTCAATCATAAAAATCGATCCAGTACTCGGCGACTATTCTTATCAAGATGTGCCATGTCGGCGATATAAAAACGCATGCCATGGCTATCTGTGATGATCAGCGCTGTACCTACTAAACGCCGGATATCCTCTTCACCCTTTAATACGAACTTTGTCGCTCCGCGATCGGTCGTAACATCCCAGGTGCTCGGGGTCGAATAAGTGGAGACATTAGTAATATTCAAAATCGTCGGCATCACCTCACGCGAGGCGATTTCCTCAAGAATCAGCGTGCGAACATCTTCTGTTAGATCTTCGAGCCGATCAATCCAAACCAGTTCTTTACCTTCCGTACCCACCAGGGCAACATAATCATTCGGCGCATGCACAGGAAAAGCGCGCACAGGCAGCACACCTTCGTGTACTGCTCCATCCGTTAGCGTCAGGACAAGTTTTCCCGCCTGATTGCGCGTCAGCTGAAAATCCATCAAGCTTGACCTCCAGGCCCTGCACCCTGAAGCGGCGCCTCGGCATCAACCTGGCGCGTCTGTGCCTCGTACAAGTCGTAATAGGCACCGCCTCTGGCCATCAAGTCTTCGTGATTACCAATCTCGACGATGGCACCACGATCAAGCACAACCAAGCGATCCGCTTTTCGAAGCGTGCTCAGTCGGTGCGCGATTGCAATCGTTGTCCGCCCTTGAATCAGGTTATCGAGGGCTTCCTGAATTTCCATCTCGGTGGTTGTATCGACCGAGGAAGTTGCCTCATCCAAAATCAAAATACGCGGATCAATCAGCAATGCACGTGCAATCGAAATACGCTGACGCTCGCCACCAGACAACGCTTGTCCGCGCTCACCCACTAGCGAGTCGTAGCCTTGCGGCAGACGCAAAATAAAGTCATGCGCGCGCGCAGCTCGGGCAGCAGAAATAATTTCTTCCCGGGAGGCATCTGGTTTTCCATACGCAATGTTCTCAGCAATCGTGCCAAAAAACAAAAACGGCTCTTGCAAAACCAGTCCGATGTTGCGGCGATATGAGTTCAAGGAATACGAACGAATATCCACGCCATCCACACGAATGCCACCTTCCGTCACATCATAAAAACGGCAAATCAAATTCACGAGCGAGCTCTTGCCGGAGCCACTGTGACCAACCAGACCAATCATCTCGCCAGCACCAATATTGAGGCTCACGTTCTTGAGGACGCTGCGGCTGCCATAGCGAAAACCGATATTACGGATCTCAATCTTGCCTTCCATGCGATCAAGCGGCACGGGCCGCTGCGCATCCGGCACGCTCGAGACGTGGTCCAAGATATCAAAAATACGTTTTGCCCCGGCCGCAGCCTGTTGCGTGTGTGAAACGATACGGCTCATCGAATCAAGTCGCGTATAAAACCGCGCGATGTAGGCCAGGAAGGCAGCAAGCACGCCAACCGTGATGGTGCTCGAAGCCACTTGTGAAATTCCGAAAATCCAAACAACCAACAAACCAACTTCTGTCAGCAGCGTAACCGTCGGCGCAAAGAGTGCCCAGACTTTATTGATACGATCATTCACGCCAAGATACCGATCATTCGCCTCACGAAAACGTGCAACCTCACGATTCTCCTGGGCAAACGCCTTCACGACGCGAATGCCTGGAATCGTGTCAGCGAGCACGTTGGTCAACTCGCTCCACGACCTATCCACTTTTTCGAAACCAAAACGCAAGCGATGGCGCACGAGATGAATTAGCCAGAGAATCAACGGCAAAGGAATGAGGGTCGTGACGGCCAGCCAAGGATCAATCGAAATCAAAATACATGCTGTCATCACAATCATCAGCACGTCATTCAAGAAGTCGAGCAAATGCAGCGACAAAAACAAATTGATGCGATCTGTCTCCGCGCCGATGCGCGCCATTAAATCGCCCGTGCGCTTGCCACCAAAATATTGCAGCGACAATGTTTGCAAATGCCTGAAAGTCGTTGTGCGTAGATCCGCGCCTATCCGTTCGCTGACCCACGCCAATAGGTAGGTGCGAGCCCATCCGAGCAACCAGGCGAGTAAGGCTGCAACCACGACACCCGTCAAATAAAAGGCGACCAAGTCATAGTCGATCGGCTTGCCGTTTTGAAACGGAATCAAGACATCGTCCATCAGTGGCATCGTCAAATACGGCGGAATAAGCGTCGCCGCCGTAGACAATAGCGTGAGGATCAAACCAACAATCAGTGCACCGCGATACGGCACAGCAAAACGCGCGAGTCGCAAAAGTGCCCAAGTGTCAGTAGGACCAACGGGATCGTCGTCGCACACCGCACACTCATCTTGATCAGGTGCGTAAGGAGTGCCGCAGGTCGGGCAGGACGCAGCATCGACCGCCACCACAGCCTCGGGGTTCGCCAACTTTTGCTGAACCACTCCAAAGGAGTCGGTGAGCCGACTCACTGCGGGCGCCATCCCTAAGGTATGACGCCAAACGGCTAATCGGTGCCCTTCGTTAAACAGTTCGATCGTGCCCACACCCGCATGATCACGATGCTGCAAGGATTGGGTTGCAACGATGTTCCACGTCAACCAGTCCTGTTGATTCGGAGCGCGCGTGAGCAGGCGCTTAGACGTCAATACGATTGCGCCAGTCGCGAAATACAGCTTTTCGTCTAAATCAGGCTCGAGCCACGCCAAAATGCGTTCTTCAGGCTCGAGCAGAGCCATCGCGGCGCTAGACCAGCCACTTGGCAACGTAATGTTGAGCGGGGACTCTGCAGTTGAGAGTGGTGTCATGTCAGCAGCTCGGTATGCCCAGGCCCACAGATCACCCACTTCAACGAAAAGCGGTTCATCGGATGAATTTGGCTAGCTCGGATTATCATTAAACAGTACAAGTATAACGACCAACCCGTCAGCCAGAGAGCGGCGGGGTAGGCTAAATGCACCGCGCCATGTTTTTACTGCGATAATGAGACAAATCCGCAATTGCTGCGGCGCAGCATTACTTTTATTTCACCATGAGTCACCGTCACATCACGATCCAGCGTCTGGTAAGTCTAAAAGGACCGAATATCTGGACCTATCGGCCTGTTCTTGAGGCCTGGCTTGATCTGGGCGCGTTAAACGCTCTACCCACGGCCGTACTCCAAAGCGCATACGCTTTTCTGACGAGTGCTTTACCGACCTTAGTTTCCCCAGGTGCGGGAATCGAAGCGTCAAAAGGGTTCGCCAAGCAGTTTCAGAATGGGCAGTGGACCCCTGCTCTGGTTGAGCACGTCACACTTGTGTTGCAACAACTTGCTGGAATGCCGGGTGGCTTTGGTGAAACGCGTGCGACCGATACACCCAACCTATATAAAGTGATTGTGCGTGCTTGGCACGAGACAGTCACACACGAAGCATTGAAATCGGCAATCGCCTTGATATCCGGCGCGGTCGACGGCTCAATCCCCCCGGTTGGTCCTATCACTGAAGCGCTACACACATTACGTATCAAACATTGCCTAGGGCCAAGCACGGCATGCATCGTCGATGCCGCCGATGATCGCGATATCCCAGCTATTCGCTTGAGTGCAGGTAATTTGCTGCAGTTAGGGTACGGCATCAACCAACGTCGTATCTGGACAGCAGAAACGGACAACACCGGCGCGATCGCTGAAACGATCTCGCGCGACAAGGATCTCACCAAATCGCTCTTGCAATCCTGCGGTGTACCTGTCCCGCAGGGTCAAGCGGTCGAAAGTGCAGCCCAGGCCTGGGAGGCGGCCCAAGAAATTGGTCTACCCGTCGTCGTCAAACCGAGTGATGGCAACCACGGTCGCGGTGTCTTTACCAACCTTTCCACTGAGGCAGAAATTCTTGCGGCCTATCCCTTGGCCGAACAAGAAGGATCAGGCGTCTTAGTAGAGCGCTTTATCGCAGGCTATGAGCACCGGTTGCTCGTGGTAGGTGGCAAGCTGATCGCCGCTGCTAAAGGGCAGCATGCGTGCATCACGGGCGACGGTAAGCACACCGTACGAGCGCTGATTGAGTCCCAACTAAACGCAGACCCTCAGCGTGGACGAGAAGAAGACCTGCCTCTGAACTACATCAAGCTCGACTCTGTTGTAGAACTGGAAATCGCGCGTCAGGGGTTTTCGTGGGAATCCATTCCTGCAGCGGGACAAACCGTTGTGATTCAGCGCAATGGCAACGTTGCGATTGATTGCACCGAAGAAGTACATCCGGATATTGCCTCAACGGTTTGCACCGCAGCTCGGATCGTGGGTTTGGACATCGCAGGTATCGATCTCGTGGTGCAAGACATCTCTAAGCCACTCATTGCGCAACACGGTGCAATTGTGGAAGTGAACGCAGGTCCCGGATTGCTCATGCATTTAAAGCCAGCAATCGGACAGGCCCGCCAAGTCGGCCGCGATATCGTGGGCTACACCTTCCCGCCTGGTGATATGGCACGCGTGCCGGTCGTTGGTATTACGGGTACGTATGGCAAGAGCATGGTGGGTAAAATTCTTTATCACCTATTGTGCCTACATGGCTGGAACACCGGCTTATCGACCACCGAGGGTCTTTTCGTTCAACGACGCAAACTGCACGCAGGTAATAGCGCAAATCACGAAAACGCCAGACGCATCCTACTGAATCGAGAAGTACAAGCAGTCGTACTCGAGAACGGCGCTAAGCAAATTCTGAGCGAAGGCCTGACCTACGAACGTTGTGAGGTTGGCATCATCACAAACATCGACTGGAATCAGGACCTCTCGGAGTACAAGATCTTTTCACCGCTTGAACGCAGCGATGTCTACCGCACACAGATGGATGTCGTATTGCCCTCCGGCACGGCTGTATTGCTAGCCGATGACCCCCAACTGCTCGCCTTATCGCAATACTGCGATGGGCAAGTGACTTTGTTTAGCAAATCTGCCTCGACCCCTGCCCTCACGGCACACGTTGCTGCCGGTCATCGGGCAGTATTCATGGACCACGGACAGCTTGTCATGGCCGAGGGAGCTCGCCGTCATAATCTGTGCAATATGTCGGCAATTTCCTGCACGAAGCAAGCACAGGACCACCAACAAATCTGTAATGTTTTAGCAGCTGCGGCCGCTGCATGGGCACTCGGCGTATCGATCGAACTGATTGAAGCCGGGCTCTTAGGATTCAACCCAAACACGGCTCTACCAGCGTGACCTACTACACGCACTGCGCTAATATTCCGCCATTGCGGTGAGCGTCGTTTTTTCCACAGGAAAATAAATGGAAGTTTCTCGTATTCGTGCTTTGCGTGGTCCCAATTTGTGGAGTAAACATACGGCGATCGAAGCGGTCGTCACATGCGCCGGGCCGGAGGCTGACCTCGATCAAATGCCAGAGTTTGTGACACGCCTGCGCGCTCGGTTTCCCGATATCAAACCGCTGCGGCCCTTTGGCCACAAAGAACCAATCAGCGTGGCGCATGCCCTTGAGGCAGTGGGTCTCGGACTGCAAGCATCAGCAGGGTGTCCTGTCGCCTTCGGGCGAACGATTGCAACACCTGAGGCGGGTGTTTTCCAGATTGTTTTTCAGTACACAGAAGAGCCTGTGGGTCGATTAGCGATGGACCTGGCTGAGGCCCTATGCCTCGCCGCCCTGAACGACGAACCCTTTGACATCAAACTCGCATTGTCCAAACTACGTGAGCTAGACGAAGACGTGCGCCTTGGACCCAGCACGGGCTCAATTGTTGACGCAGCGCTTGCGCGCGGCGTGCCATATCGCCGCCTCACAGAAGGTAGTCTGGTGCAGTTTGGCTGGGGTAGTAAACAGCGACGCATTCAAGCGGCAGAGACAAGCAACACAAGCGCAATCGCAGAAGCAATCGCACAAGATAAAGACCTGACGAAGATGCTTCTTGAGGCTGCAGGGGTTCCTGTGCCCGCAGGCTTTGTGGTGTCGGACGAAGAACACGCTTGGGAGATTGCCAACAAGATTGGGTTACCCGTTGTGGTGAAACCCCGCGATGGCAATCAGGGCAAAGGCGTAGCGGTCAACATAGAGACTCGAGAACAACTGGCAAAAGCTTTTGCGGTCGCTAGCGACATCAGCCGCGATGTCATTGTCGAACAATACATTCCCGGTCACGATTTCCGAATGCTCGTGATTGGTAACAAACTAATCGCTGCCGCACGTCGAGATCCACCTAATGTAATCGGCGATGGCACGCACACGATTGCCCAACTTGTCGACCAGGTTAATCAAGATCCCCTGCGCGGTGATGGACACGCGACAGCGTTGACCAAGATTCGCTTTGACGACATTGCGATCTCGACCCTGGCTAACCAAGGCTTGACTTCGCAATCCGTGCCTGAAAAAGGCAGGCGGATTCTTTTGCGTAACAACGCAAACTTAAGCACAGGCGGAAGCGCGACTGATGTTACGGATGAGGTCCATCCAGAACTGTCAGCGCGCATTGTCACGGCAGCACAAATGGTCGGACTAGATATTGCTGGTGTGGACCTCGTCGCGGAAACTGTTGCCAAACCGATGGAAGAGCAACGTGCCGGTATCGTAGAAATTAATGCAGCGCCTGGGCTGCGGATGCATTTAAGTCCATCCTTTGGCAAAGCCCGCCCCGTAGGCGAAGCGATCGTGTCAACGATGTTCGGGGAAAACGACAACGCACGTATACCTGTAGTGGCTGTCACGGGAACGAATGGAAAGACAACGACCGTGCGACTCACTGCCCATTTGCTGAGGACAAGCGGCAAGCGCGTTGGCATGACTAACTCTGATGGCGTCTATATTGAACAGCGCTGCATCGATACCGGTGACTGCAGTGGACCACGCAGTGCCCGTAACGTGCTGATGCATCCGGATGTCGATGCAGCAGTATTAGAAACTGCGCGTGGCGGAATCTTGCGCGAAGGCCTCGCCTTTGATCAATGTGATGTCGCGATCGTTACAAACATTGGCATTGGCGATCACCTTGGGATGAACTTCATCAGTACCACTGATGGGATTGCACTCGTTAAGCGCGTTATCGTTCAGAACGTTGCGCCGCACGGTTGTGCTGTGCTTAATGCCGCAGATGCCATGGTTGTTGGTATGGCGGACGCATGCCCGGGCTCGGTCACCTTTTTCTCACACGACAAGCTTCTTCCAGCTTTAAACACCCATCGTGCGCAAGGCAAACGTGTCGTATTTGTTGATGGCGAACACATTGTGTGCAGTGAGGCCGGCAAAGAGCACCGTATTCCCCTCAAAGCGATTCCATTAACACGCAACGGCACCATCACATTTCAGACAGAAAATGCGATGGCATCTATTGCTGCAGCCTGGGCGCTTGGACTGGACTGGAGCATCATTGAAATGGGCCTCGCCACTTTTGTGAACGATGCCCAAACCGCCCCCGGGCGCTTTAACGTCTTTGACTACCGGGGTGCAACGGTCATCGCTGACTATGGCCACAACCCAGATGCAATTCTCGCGTTAATCCAAGCAATCGAAACCATCCCTGCAAACAAACGCATGGTTGTGATTAGTGGCGCCGGCGATCGCCGCGATGAAGACATCATTCAGCAAACAGAAATCCTGGGAAAATCCTTCGACCAAGCGATTCTGTATCAAGACCAGTGCCAACGCGGTCGTGAAGACGGCGAAGTACTTGCGCTCCTGCAACTGGGCCTGAAAAATGCGAGCCGCACGAAAGAGATCGTCGAAATTCGTGGCGAATTCACTGCGATCGATACAGCGCTAGCCAAGCTAGAGCCTGGGCATCTCTGTTTGATACTAGTTGACCAAGTGCAGGAAGCACTTGATCACCTAGCAAAACGAATCGCTGAAGCTTAACTCTTGCTTTTCTCGTTTGCGCTTGTTGGTGCAAACGGGAAAGCAGAGAATAGGTTCTTGCTTTGCTCAACATAACTATTCATCATGTTTTGCAAG
>JBEDEU010000058.1:0-9688 GCA_041175585.1 Pseudomonadota bacterium
CGTTTGCAGCGGGCGGTAGCACCGACATCACCGCACGGATGCTCGCAGAAAAGCTCGGCGGCATTCTGGGCCAAAGCGTTGTTGTGGAGAATAAAACCGGAGCGGGCGGCAATATTGGCGCTGCTGCGGTTGCGCGCGCTACCCCTGATGGATATACGATCTTGCTTCACACGAGCACCCTGACTGCGAACGTATCTCTATATAAGAATATGGGGCTCAATGTACAAAAAGATTTAGTGCCCGTATCGCAGGTCGCCCTCATTCCCAACGTATTGATGGTGAACAATGACTTTCAGGCAAAAACTCTGAAAGACTTTGTAGAAGTAGTGAAACAAAAAAAAGTGGCAATCAATTACGGCTCCTCGGGTAGCGGAGCCTCAAACCACCTGGCTGGCGTATTGTTCAACAACATGGTTGGGGGTGATATGGTTCACGTCCCCTATAAAGGTGGCTCACTTGCCAACAATGACTTATTGGCAGGTCAGGTCCAGGCAGTATTCTCGCCTCTCGTCGAAGTTCTCGGTTTTGTAGACAGCGGCAAACTCCGACCACTCGCCGTCACAACTAAATCTCGTATTGCAAAGCTACCGGATGTACCCGCCATCGCTGAAGTTTTACCTGGTTTTGAAATTGTGTTGTGGAACGGGATTTTTGTTCCGACCGGAACACCCAAAGAGATCGTTCAAAAACTGAGCAACGCAATTCAAACAGTTCTACAAGATCCAGCTGTTCTTAAGAAGCTGGCAGAACAAGGTTCAACCCCATTAAAAAGCAACCCCGACGACTTCAAGAAAGTAATTGATGCAGAGATCGTCAAATGGGGTGATTTGATTAAGATGGCCGGCGCCCGCGTCGACTAAAGCGCTAAGACATCGCGATAAGGAAAAAAGGTAATGAACGCTAAAGATTTTGATACTCAATTCCGCGCTCGACTAGATGCGCTCGCGACATCCAACTTGAGCGATGCACTCGATCGAGTTGGAATTCCGCGCTGCGCCATACACGGCATCATCCCACAATGGGGTCGCACGAAGATCGTGGGTCGTGCGGTGACGATTCGCTTAATCGCAGCCGGCGCAGTCCCCTCGGGCGCACACCTTGGCGTAGATGCCATCTTCAACAGCGAGGTGGGCGACATTATCGTCATCGATAACCGCGGTGACTTGCACCATAACTGCTGGGGTGAAATCCTAGCAATGGGTGCCAAACAAAAAGGTGTGTCTGGTGTTGTTGTCGATGGCGCTGTACGCGATGTGGATGCCTGTGAAACATTCGACTTTCCGGTTCATGCACGTGGCACCGTACCGAGCACAGCCCGCGGACGTATCGTGCAAGAGGCCTGGAACATTCCTGTCCGCATAGGTGATGCCCCTGTTCGTCCAGGGGATGTCATCGTAGCCGATGTCAATGGCGTTGTAGTCATTCCGGTTGAGCGCTTGGCCGAGGTCGTTACCGCCGCAGAAGAGATCATGGCAAAAGAGCTAGCCATGATCGATGCGCTGCGTGCTGGGGAGTCCATCCTTGAGGTAGATCGCCGCTTTAATTACGAACAAATGTTGCGCAAGTAACCATGACGCAAAAGAACCGGACGCGCCGTGAGTTTATTTCTTCATCGGCTGCACTTGCAGGCGCAATAGCACTATCGCCTGCCAGCGTCCTGGCACAACCAAGTGCTGCCCATGAAATACTCAAGACTAGGTCGTGGCCTACTGAGAAAGCATGGGAGTCTCTGCAGCAGCAAGTTGGTGGACGGCTTATTCGTCCGACCGCACCTTGGGCGACGCTCAAGCCGGGAGCAGTCCCCCCCGAATTAACAAACCCCTGGTTCCTTGAAGAACAATCCGGCGCAACGCAGTCAACCGGCATGTATCAGGCCTGGAATTCAACCCCCAGCGAATATGCGGTCGCAGTTGAAAACGTCAACGATATCATCGCTGCGGTGAAATTTGCCAAAGAACATAATGTCCGACTCGTCGTCAAAGGCACGGGGCATGACTACTTTGGACGATCAAGCGCGCCGAACTCGCTCTTAGTCTGGACACACAAATATCGGGGTGTGACGGTTCACGATGCATTTAAACCTTTAGGCGCTCCGGAAGAGACAAAGACCGTTCGCGCTGTCAGCGTGAAGGCAGGTAACCGGTGGCTTGAAGCCTACCAAGCGGCGACGGCTGCAAACTGCTACATACAAGGCGGTGGCTGCACAAGCGTAGGGGCTTGCGGTGGCTTTGCTCTTGGTGGTGGCTTTGGTTCCTATTCCAAAAAATTTGGTAGTGGCGCGGGTGGCGTGCTCGAACTTGAAGTTGTGACCGCAGATGGACGCGCTCTAGTTGCTAACGCTTTTCAAAACGCCGATCTGTTCTGGGCTCTGCGAGGTGGAGGTGGTGGAACCTTCGGCATTGTCAGCAGGATGACATTACTCGCGCACCCTATGCCCACTACAGACGGCTGGCTTTCCGGATCTATCACCGCGTCATCAGACGAGACGTATCAAGAACTGATTCAACGCTACTTTGAATTCGTTGCCGAGGCTCTTAATAATGGCAACTGGGGCGAAGGAGTCATCTTCGTCAAAGGGAAAAATGAAATCGATGTTGGCACAGCCTTCCTAGATCTAACAGCAGAACAGGCGCAGAAGATTTGGGAACCGTTTGTCGCTCCGTTAAAGGAGCGCCCAACGGACTTCAGTGTGAAGCTCAACTACCGAGTCGTTCCATTCAAAGATAAATGGAATCCCAAACTAGGCGGGGCCATCATGGACACCCGACCTGGCGTACCAGAAGGCTATTTCTGGTGGAAAGGCAATGCGTCTGAAGTAGGTGCCTACTGGGCTAACTATCAAGGCAGAGGGGTCCCCTCCAGTGCAATGGAGCCCCGTAACACAAGAAAACTGGCGAAGGCTATTTTTCAGGCGACACGCACCAGTCTGGTGTTATTTCAGACGAACAAGGGATTGGCAGGCTCACCCACTGAAGCCTATGAACGCGATCGCACAACATCCATGAATCCAGCTGTATTTAAGAACGTAGGCTTTGTCACGCTCGGCAGCTGGGTGCAATGTAAGTATGCTGGCGTTGCGGGCCACGAGCCAGATCTGGTCTGGGCAGCCACCGAAGCTCTAGGTGTCGACCAAGCCATGGCGCTTATCAAATCTGCGACACCGGGTGGTGCTTCTTATACGAATGAAGGCCATTTTGGCGAGACGAACTGGCAATCGGAATTCTGGGGCAGTAACTATCCGCGCTTACTCAGCATCAAACGCAAATACGATCCAACAAACTTGTTCCGTGTGCATCATGGTGTGGGCAGCGACGCCGTATCATAACGACTAGCCATCTACAAATACACGCGACACCGTGCAATATCAATTTACTTATATCTCTGATCAAGTTAGCACTGCACCAGTGTGGGGAGAATTCAACGCACTGTTGCACGAGTACGCTGAGCAAGATCTGGCGCAACCGCAACTCAGCACCATCTGGAAAGATCTAAAGGATTTACCCGGTCGCTACGGCAGCCCTGCTGGAGGAGTTGTCCTGCTACATCAGGAGCACATACTGGCCGGATGTATGGCATTTACAGCGACCAAGTTCGCCGAGACTTGTGAACTTAAGCGTCTATTTGTGCGCAAAGCGTTCAGAGGCAAAGGGTATGCCCGAATACTTCTGACCGAAACAATGCGCATGGCCAAGCAAGCGGGATATCTTCGCGGTGCACTCAGCACCTGGCCAGACAACCCCACAGCCCTTGAACTATATCGTTCACTAGGATTCATGCCCACAGAGTCTTTTAAAGAAGATCGTGGGCAGAATCTGGTATTTCTCTGTATGGACTTGTAGTCACGGGATGAAAGCACATCTTTCGCTGTATTTTTTCATCATTGCGACGATTCAGCTTGGACTGCTGCTTGGTCTCTATCATCATTACCGATCGCAGAGTTTGATCCAACCCAGCCGGTACTGGTTTGCATCGCTTTTACTTAGCGTATGTGCACTGTACATCTTCGGTGCTGCAGTTCTGGTCGTCGAAGATGTCTCCAAGCCTGCGTTCAACTTTACCATTGCCAATACATTTTTCTATGCATCCGCGGTTCTGCAATCTTTGTTCTGTCGTTCACTTCGAGGTTCCGTATCTAATCCGATTCGAGTCAGTGCGTTTTTTTCTATCGTTTGCTTTAGCGTGATCTTCGAACAATTGCGCCAGCATGCCTCATTTGAAGCACGAACAATCTTTATTGTCGCGTTACTGAGTTTTTTCTACCTCTGGCAGATACTCCAAGTCCACGGCCACAGAAGAGCATACTCATCTGACCAGTTGATGTATTTGCAATACGTAACCGCGTTGGAACTATTGTGTGGGATCGGCAGAGTCGTTGTGATTGTGTTGGGCAATCTACAAATCACCTCTGTTGAGCAGATCCCCGGGCTACTCGTCTTATTTACAATGGCCCAACTCGTCATGAACACGCTTGCGTATACCGCAATTGCCGGCTACTGGTCTGAACGCATCTCGAGCGCTAATGCCATGGCGATTGCGCAGAACGAGGCCGCAGAAAAGAAACTTCAGGAAATTTCTAACCTACTAAAGGAGCGAGAGCGCCTTATCTTTGGCCTTACAAAAGCAAACAGGACTGCCGCAACTGGAGCCTTGTCAGCCTCCATTGCACACGAGCTCAACCAGCCTCTGGGTGCATCGAGCTTACATATTCAACTCTTACAAATGCGACTAGCGAATGGTGCGATCTCATCAGAACGCACAAAAGAGATATTGGACGCACTCGAATCGGACAATAAGCGTGCGGCGGCAATCGTCAAATCTTTACGTTCAATATTTGCGGATGATGAATCACAGACTCAACAACTGCTGCTGAGTTCGGTCATCAAAAGCGTGTTGGAGATTGTCGCTCCTGAGCTGAAGTCTAAAAATATCGTCCTGGAGTTACTTTTGCATTCGGATCCGGTGCTACAGGCAAATCCTAGTGAGCTCGAACAAGTCGTCTTAAATTTAATCAACAACGCAATTGACGCAATCGATCTATCCAGCTCGAAGATAGGAAAAATTTCGGTACAAGTAGACGCTGATGGTCAGGCCGTGCGCTTAAGCATATCGGATAATGGTGGCGGTGTTCCTGCGCAATTCCAATCTGAGTTGTTCGAATTGCTAACGACTACAAAAGACTCGGGAATGGGGCTTGGTCTTTGGCTTTGTAAACACATCGTCACACGCTGCCGTGGCCGAATTTGGTACGAAGATCTTAATGGCGAAGGTGCAAAGTTTGTGCTCGAGCTGCCCACAATAAAGGTAAGTCATGCTCCTGTATAACGCTCCATCCTCGTATTACTCTATGGTCGCGCGCTTAGCACTGCTTGAAGCGAATATCTCATTTGAAAATCGACGCATGGACATTCATGTCGCCAAGGAGCAGCTCAGCAGCTGGTACCGTGCGCTCAATCCCCATATGACTGTGCCGACTTTAGTGGATGGTAAGAATGTATTCACTGACAGCCGGGATATTCTTCGTTTTGCCCGCACCAAGGCTGGGGATACATGGGCAGATGCGGAGAGCGTTCATCAACCGAACATAGCTAAGATCGTCGATGCCTTTTATGAAATTCCGATCGAGGATCTTACGTTCGGTAAGGCAATGATCAAGTTTCCCTTTTTGCGCTTTGTCTTTCCGAAAATCCTTGGCGGCATCGTAAAAAAGCTCCGCGCCCAACTCTCAGCATGCCCCGATCCCGATGCTGTACGCGAAAAGATTGCGTTAAACGAAAAGAGAATTGCGTACTTTACGCAGGGTAATCTTTTAGACAAGCTCAATGCAGAACGCCATCGAATCTCGGACTTCTTATGCATTCTTCCTGATCCAAGTCCAAATTTATTTGGGGATAAGACGTCCTCTGCGGATGTGGTGTGCTGCGTATTGCTTGGGCGCCTGAGGATGGCGGGGGAGTATGGTCTGATGAAATCCTTTCCATCACTCGACGCTTGGTTCTCGCGTGTTGAGGGAACTGATAACTTTTTGAAAGCCGACATCTGGACGAAATTCAGGCTTTCGCGTGTTTTGCTAAGACGTTGACCGCGCGGAACTTAACCTGCTTTCCCCAACAGAATACCGGTACCAACTTATCGTCTCATCCGTCTAATTGCTCAGCATGATATTTCCAACTTGCCTCTGGCCATTGTTTAAATTTAATTGCTTCACGCATGCATTCAATGAGCTCTGTGACAGCGTGCTGGGCTGGGGAAGATAACGGTCGATTCGCGGAAGACGCCAACGCTAGCTTGCGCGTAATGATTGGGTCAGCCAACCGCGCCGCCGACAAAATCCCTGCAGCGACTTCACCAGCAACCGCAATCAGCGGTAGGATCGTAACGCCGTGGCCACCAAGCACCAGACTTTTCTGGACGCTCATCGCATTCGTTTCAGCCACGACAGACAACTGTACCCCTAACTGCATGCACGCGTGCTCAACCAGCATTCGGATACCATGAGGTGCGCTGGGCAAAATCAGGGGTTTGCCCGCGAGATCACGCAAGGAGAACGTCTTGGAAAGCGAAAGCGCATCTTTCGGTAACCCAACAGCGCACATGCTTTCCTCAAGCAGAGGCTGTAACAAAATAGTTTGGGAACTATTGGGCTCGTACAAAAGCGCCACGTCAACTTCTCCACTTTCCAACCACGCCTGCAAGGTCCCCGCATAGCCCACGGCAATACGAATCTTGATGCCGGGGTACCGACTGGTGATTCGACTCACCAGAGGACCCGCTAACAAGTCGGATGTACTGGGCAATAAGCCGATAGTGACAATGCCACCAACGCCGACCTGCTGGGGATTGATCTCTGCGCGCGCGCGGTCTAACTCATTCAACGCTCGGCGTGCGTACTCGACCAAGGTCTTGCCTGATGTGGTGAGCTGCATACCGCGACGCGTGCGGTCAAACAAGGCTCTACCAACATCCTCCTCCAAGAGGCGCAATTGTCTTGAAACGGCTGGCTGAACAATGTTTAGCAACTGAGCCGCTCGTGTGACGTTACCCGTCTCAACGATCGCCAAAAATGTGCGTAGCTGTTTGAAGTCCAAATAAAACCCTATGCATGCCAGATATTGATCAATTTAATCATATTTTGTTATTTTACTTTAATGTAAATAACAAAATATGATTGAAATAAGTACAGTTAATCAAATATTCCTAAACCCATAAGAGTCGACACCATGAGCGAAGAACAACCACACTCACCTTGGCAAGAAGACATTTTTAATGTCCTCAAGCAAGGCAACATCCGTCAAGTTGCTTATGTCCCGGATGCGGGGCATGCCCACGTGATCCGTCGCGTGCATGCAGAGCCCAGCATGCGCGGCATTGTCCTTACCACCGAAGAGGAAGGCGTCGCCGTTGCCGCTGGCGCCTGGCTCGGCGGCGAACGTGCTGCTCTTCTCATGCAAAGCAGCGGCGTAGGCAACTGCATCAACATGATGTCGCTCCTGCAAAGCTGCCGCTTTCCGTTTTTGAGCCTGGTCACCATGCGTGGGGAATACGCAGAGTTCAACCCCTGGCAGGTGCCTATGAGCAAAGCGACACAAGGCTCGATGGAGTTAATGGGAATTACGGTTCTGCGCGCCGAACGCGCCGACGAAGTCGAAGACATTGTGAGTGCAGCGCTAGATGCAGCATTTGAGGGCGGCGAACAGGTTGCTGTGCTGTTGTCTCAAAGCTTGATCGGCCGCAAAAAATGGATTCGGAACTAAGGAATGAACATGACCGTACGAAACACAGCAACAGCAACAATCGATCGACGTGCGTTTGTGAAGGAACTGCTCGCAAAATGCCCCGAGGCACTCGTTGTAACCGGACTAGGATCGCCCACCTACGACGTATTCGCCGCCGGTGATCGGGATAAAAACTTCTATCTTTGGGGTGCTATGGGTGGGGCTGCGCTTGTTGGCTTGGGACTAGCACTCGCACAACCCGACAAATCCGTCGTCGTCGTCACAGGTGATGGTGAGCAGTTGATGGGAATTGGCGGCATCGCGACCATTAATGCGCAAAAACCGAAAAATTTGTCGATTGTCGTACTGGACAATGGTCACTTCGGCGAAACAGGTATGCAATATAGTCACACCAGCCACGGCACAAGCCTGGCCGCCGTGGCGCGTGCATGCGGTATCGAAAATGCGTATGAAGTCCATGATGCAACCGAGGTCGCAAAAGTTGTGGACGGAGTGAACAAGCGCAACGGCGTCAACTTTGCACAGATTTTCATCAAAGCGGATGACTTGCCACGCGCGCTTCCCTCGCGCGATGGCGTGTATGTCAAAAATCGATTCCGTGAGGCACTTGGGTTCGCGCCGCTATAACAGGTCGCGTTACCAAATTGCCTAAACAGGCATAGAATGAAGCACATGAAGAGACTGTGCCTATTTCTATGCCTGACGCTTTTTTCAGGTTTGATTCATGCCACCAGCATCAATATTGGTGAGCATGCTGAGCACGCGCAGGTGCAAATACACGACTGTCACACTTCAGGCGACCATCTCCCACCTGCCAGCGACGCAACACAATGCCACACTGAACACTATCAATGCTGCCTAGCCTTGGTCATCGCACCTTCCGTGCCGATATCAGTCATACCTGCTGTAGTTGACAGTTTTCTATCTTCACCGGCAGTCTGGACTCTCGGGCTGCACACCCACGCCATTTTCAAGCCCCCGAAATACGCAAGCTAACGACCCAATCTATTAGCCTTGCCGTGCGACGTTTTGTTGCACCTCACGTATTGTTCGGAGACTCATCATGAGCATGACTCATTACATGGAACTATTGGCTGTGAATCAGCCCTGGAACCTCATTATCTTTATGGCAATCCCAATCATCTTGGCAGAGACCCTTGCCATCACGGAGCTCTATCTTCTCTTTACTCGTAAATTTGATGGGAGCGTGTTTTTGCTAAATCGCTTTGCCGGTATTGCCGTTGGAATCTACTTCATCGGCATCATCGTTTATCTTGTTCAGACGGCAGTCATCCCGATTACCGTTGCGGGTGAATGGCGAACAGTGATCGATGTCATTGCGGTGGCAACCTACTTGATCGCTGGTTTGCCTCTCATTTGGATTGCGCTCCAAGAGTTGGGCCTTGTGAATCGTGGCCTAGAGAAAATGGAGAAACTAAAAATCCACGCAATCTGTGTCGCGCTATTCCTGGTATTCGGTCATATAGCGATGATTGCTGGGATGTTGGATCCTGCAATCTTGGGCTACGATAATCCTGAAATGCATCAGAGCCACAAAGGACACTAACCATGCTTCGCGACAACCCAAAGATAGCTGTTTTAGGCGCAGGCGCCGTTGGTTGCTACTTTGGAGGAATGCTCGCTCGCGCTGGCAATACGGTCACACTCATTGCGCGAGCAAACCACGTCGCCGCTATTAAAAAAAATGGTCTGTATCTGGACTGCCTAAGTTTCAAAGAGTATGTGCAGCTAAATGCAACAACCGATGTTGCAGATCTCGGCACTGCTGACTTGATTTTATGTTGCGTGAAGTCCAGCGACACTGAGGATGCGATCAGACTCATCGGACCTCACATAAAAAAAGACGCTGTGATTCTGAGCCTGCAAAACGGGGTCGACAACTACGAACGCATTCGAACGACCATTTCGAATCCGACGTTTCCCTCTGTCGTCTA
>JBEDEU010000059.1:0-9562 GCA_041175585.1 Pseudomonadota bacterium
ATCAGAAACACTACGTCTACGCGCGATACGATCCAGTGACTTTTGACTTTCGCCGCTGCGTGTTCGCGTCAGCCACAACCTTCTGAGAGGCAGGCTCGATAGTCGTGACAACTCGACGGCAATTTCGCCTGCGGGATTGAACCCTCGGCGCCGTGCAGCACGCAGGTCAGACGGGATGGGCACCAAAGCGGCCAACTCAGGCAAAGCCGGCTGATGTGACCGCATTGCGGTCCAAAGTAAGCGCGCAAATAGTCCTGCGTGGTTCAACTGTCCGCCCTGTTTGAACGCGCGCATCAACCTATCACCCGGCGGTGAGTAATACGTCGCAGCGACAACTATGCATCCGTTGCGCTCTTGAATCGAATGATTAACGCACCGGACCACAGCTTCACAATGTGTACATAAATCACCGGCGACAGAGGGCCAGTTGCATAACGGACACTCTCCGCACAAACAACGCCGAAATAGCTCCCGAATAGAGTACATTTTGATACCTCCAGCCGCCATTGTCCGATTGCGCTGATAGATTGTGTACAAACTATGACTTCGCCGTCCACGCCGACCCGCCTGCCGATTGATCCTAAACACGTTGCCCTGCAATTCGCACGGCGCGGGGATCTGTCAGACGCACAGTTTTTGTATGCAGAGATCGCCCAGAGAATGGATCAGCGCTTAAAACTGATTCGCCTACAACCCAACGACATTCTTGACGCTGGCTGTGGCGCTGGACAACAGTTGGGTTTACTACATGCGCGTTACCCTTCGGCACACTACCAAGGACTGGATCACTGCGATGCTTTGCTCACAATAGCGCAGCAGCGCGCGCGCAAGCTCTGGCCGCGGCGCATGCCGCACTGGCTATGTAAACTACTCGGACGTAAAGTACCCGCGCAATGGATGCATGCGGATCTGGCTCAGACCACACTCCCCCCAGAATCACTCGACCTCGTGTGGTCCAACCTCAGCTTGCACTGGCATCCAGCACCTCATGATGTCCTCCAAGAGTGGGGCAGAGTGTTACGGCCAAACGGTCTTGTGTTCTTTTCCTGCTTTGGTCCTGCAACACTAAAAGAGCTGCGCTCCGCACTACAAGACGCGAAGCTGCATACGCGCACACCCGACTTTGTCGATATGCATGACTTCGGAGATTTATTGGTCGAAAAGGGCTTTTCAGATCCAGTGATGGATCAAGAGGTGTTGACTCTGACGTACGAGACACCAGAAAAACTTCTCGCAGATGTCCGTACTCTAGGTGGTAACGCAGCAATCGGACGCCACGCAGGCCTCGTGGGCCAAGGCTGGCGCAAACGTCTTCTACAGGCGCTTGAAGCGCAACGACAACCGGACGGGCGCCTTCACTTAACGATCGAAGTGGCGTATGGCCATGCGTGGCGCAGCGCACTGCGGCGCACGCCTAGCGGTGAAACGCGGATCAGCGTGAGCTCAATCGGTCGCAAATCAGCCAAAGAATGACTGATAGGCCTTGAGTGCCATATAGGTTGTAAGACCGAACAATAAAAACGCAAAAATTCGCTTAAGTGTCTTCACTGGCAACTTATGCGCGGCTTTAGCACCAACCGGCGCCAACAAGACGCTAACGGATCCCAACACCAAAAGAGCAGGCCAATAGATGTAGCCGATCATCTCTGGCGGCAAGCCCTCTTTACCCCAACCGGACCAAACGTATCCGATGGTATTTGCCAGTGCGATGGGGAAACCAAGCGCTGCAGAAGTGCCAACAGCCTGATGTAGCGGTACGTTACACCAAAGCATAAACGGCACGGAGATGAAGCCGCCACCAGCACCAACAAGACCCGATACAAAGCCAATCGCACCGCCCGCAGCAGTCGATCCACCTTTCCCCGGCATCTGCCGAGCCGATTTTGGTTTTTTATCTAGCAACATCTGTAGTGCTGAGTAACCGACAAAGATTGCAAAAAACAGAGCCAACCAACCGGTCTTGAGTGCAGCAAAAATCGCTCCACCGGAAATCAGGCCACCGATGAGAATGCCAGGGGTTAAAGCCAAGACCAAATCCCATCGGACGGCGCCTTTGCTATTGTGTGCGCGCACGCTCGAGACCGAGGTAAACAAAATTGAAGCCATAGAGGTGGCGATTGCGGTATGCACAATAAGCTCAGGGGAAAGCTTTTGCCAAGTCAGCAACAACGTTAAAAATGGCACCAGTAGCATTCCGCCACCGATTCCGAGCAATCCGGCGGCAAAGCCCGTGACACAGCCTAGAATGACAAGTGCGACAATAAATAGTGGGTCCATGGCGTTGCTCTCTGTCTCGACGCTATAAAAGTGGCTCAGTATACTGACAGGATCTCTATTGTGCCGGCCCGTATTGTGCCAACCTCCTCTCCTAACGAATACTCAGCATGAACTCTCTTGATACCGAAGTCTTGCAACTCGCCTTCGACTGGCTCCGCGAAGGACACACTGTGCACCTCGCGACCGTTGTGCAGACGTGGGGCTCCGCGCCTCGGCAGGCTGGCGCCATGTTGGCTGTACGCAAAGATGGGCGCGTTATCGGTTCCGTATCAGGGGGTTGCATTGAAGACGATCTGATCGCACGTGCGCAGGCGGGGCAATTGCCATCTAAGCCTGAGTGGGCGCGCTACGGCGTATCGCAAGAGGAGGCTGCGCGCTTTGGTCTGCCTTGCGGCGGCACTTTGCGGCTCGTGATCGAGCCACTCAACCTGGGCGACTGGATAGATCGCGTGATCGAGGTCACACAAACGCAGCAACTCATCGGGCGCTGGCTCGACCTCACAACCGGCGCATCAACCCTGACTAATGCACGCCCCGGTCAGCTGACTGAAGTCAAAGAAGACGGCTGTCATTTTGTTTACGGCCCACATTGGCGCCTATTGATTATTGGCGCTAACCAGACCGCCCAAGCCCTTGCCCAAATTGCAACCATGCTTGAGTTTCAGGTGATTGTGTGTGATCCGCGTGAGGAATTCACCGCCGACTGGAACATGCCAGGAGTATCCCTGCAGCCTGGAATGCCGGACGACGCCGTACTAGAAATACAAACTGATTCACGCACTGCGATCGTCGCCATTACGCACGATCCAAAACTCGACGATATGGCGCTACTTGAAGCGCTTAAATCCAAAGCGTTTTATGTGGGTGCGCTCGGCTCTTCGCGTAACCAGTCTAAACGTCGTCAGCGCTTGTTAGAGTTTGACTTAACCGAAGAAGATATCGCCCGTCTGCATGGCCCGGTCGGCTTACAGATCGGTAGCCGCACACCCGCAGAAATCGCCGTTGCCGTGGGAGCGCACTTGATTCAGGTGAGACGCGCGCTGGAGGATGAACGTGTGGCGGGCTTAACCCATCCGCCTAAACAATCTGGCTAAAACCAGACAGGCACTCAGGTGCCCCGCTTACGTGATTCGATACCAAGTTGTTTAAGCTTGCGGTAAAGATGGGTTCGCTCAAGACCCGTCTTGTCGGACACGCGCGTCATGCTGTGATTCTCGCGAGCCAGATGATACTCAAAATACACACGCTCAAAAGCATCTCGCGCCTCTCGCAACGGCAACTCAAGAGAGATGTCACCTAAGAGACTTGGGTCAGCCGGCAGCGCAGCGACTTCGCTCACCGCTGCGGCAACCATCTCGACTGGCTCCTGGGCGGCAACGACGGGTAGCGCAGCGGGCGCACCGGCGGGTACAAAGGCGCCGCTCGCAGACTTCACGACAGGCAAGCGCCCGCGTGCAAGACCCGTAGAAATAGTCTTGAGTAAGCGTTGCAACGTAATGGGCTTTTCAAGAAAATCAATCGCACCGATTCGCGTGGCTTCAACCGCGGTATCAATGGTCGCATGCCCACTCATCATGATGACAGGCATATCGAGCAAACCTTGTGAGCCCCACTCCTTGAGGAGTGTCACGCCATCTGTGTCTGGCATCCAGATGTCTAGCAACACCAGATCAGGCCGCATGCGCAGTCGTGCCGCACGCGCTTGCGCAGCATTCTCGGCAAGCTCAATCGTATGCCCCTCGTCGTAGAGGATTTCGGAAAGCAACTCACGAATTCCGACTTCATCGTCGACAACTAAAATTCTTGCCATATATTATTTATCACCCATTGCACATGCGCATTATCGTCATCTTACGACTTTCCGTCCACCGCGGAGGCGATCTGGGTCAATAAAATTGAAACGCGCGCCCCGCCTTCCTTGCGATTGGAAATATCAATGCGCCCTTGATGCTCATCTATGATCTTACGCACAATCGCCAAGCCTAGGCCGGTACCTTGCGCTTTCGTCGTAATGTAGGGTTCGAAAGCCCGCTGTAAGATTTGTGCGCTAAATCCGGGGCCGTTATCGGATACGGTAAATCGAATGCCAGACTGCCCCAGACCTTCGCTGGCTGCTGACTCAACCCGCTGCGTGGTCACATCGATAACACCCGACTCCGGCTGATCCACGAGCGCGTCGCGCGCATTCGCCAACAAATTATGTACAACCTGGCGCAACTGAGTGGGGTCACCGACCACCCAGGGTAGATCAGGCTCAAGCGAGACATTCAGATGCCAAGCATGGTGCGCGTCGCGAACCATGCCTTCCACCGGATCCCATCCATACAAACCTAATACCTCATCTACCAGCGCATTGAAATCCAAGCGCACCATGACAACGGCAGGCTTGCGCGCATATTCTTTGAAGTCATCGACCATGTGTTTAAGCGAACCCACTTGGTTGACGATCGTATTCGTGGCACGCTCCAGAAGCTGCGCATCAGCAGGTTCCAGCTTATGGGCGAGCTTCATCGCTAATCGCTCAGCCGACAGCTGTATGGGTGTCAGCGGGTTCTTGATTTCATGCGCAAGACGACGAGCAACTTCTGCCCATGCAACGCTACGGCTGGCGGAAATCACTTCACTAATGTCGTCAAAAACAACCATATAACCATTATTACTGCCGTCTACCCTTAACTGGGTACCACGCGCCAACAGCGTCAACGTATAGGATTCCGTGGCAACTCGAGCATCCTCGAGAGTGATTTCAAATTGTTCCTGCCAGTGCGATCGCTCGGAGCCCACCGCTGAGTGCTCTGCAAACGCTTGTCTAATTCTGCGTGCAAAGTCGAGCATGCCATCCACCGTTTCGAGTGGCCGTCCCGGCACCGAGCGCAAATCAACTTTCAGAATCATCTGCGCGCCATGGTTAAAGGTCGTCAACCGGAACTGCTCGTCAAACACCAATACACCCGCAGACAAATTGGAGAGTACGCTTTCAAGATAGACATTTGAGCGCTCAAGCTGCGAACGGTTTGTTTCAACCATACGACGCGCCTCGCCTAGCTGGCGCGTCATGGCATTAAAGGAGCGTGTTAACTGCCCAACCTCATCCTTGGAGGGAGGCTCAGGCAATGGACGAAAGTCTCCAACGCTCACCGCCTGCGTTCCAGCTGCTAGCGCAAGCAGTGGGCTGACAAGCTTTTTCGAGAGATACAAGGCAATTGTTATTGCAGCAAACACCGCTAACAGCAACGCCAAGGTCAGCGTAACTCCAAAGAGATTACGTAAGCTCTGACGCGATAGCGCCAATTCTTGATAGTCCCTGTTCCCTTTTTGTACTTCGCTCGCATTGCGTGCAATGATCTCTGAAACAGGTTGCACTAGCTGTAACCATCGGGTCTCGCCCGCCACCCCAAGCGCCGCATCGACGCGCTCTGGAGACGCCAGCGGCACGATGACGCGCAGTTGCAACCCCGTTTGCGTCAGCGCGGCGCCGAGATCATCGCTATCAGCGGCAGAGTAGCCACGCGATACGCGCAACTGATTCATCACACTCTGAGGTGGCAAAGTGGGTGTCAACGATCCGAGCTTATCCGTAGAAAAAGCGATCAGTCGACCTGCGCCGCTAAACACCAATGCATCAATTGCGGTGTTAGTTTCACGCAGGCGGGTAAGTGTCGCCGCGATATCTGAATCTGGTGTGTTGTTTAGCGCGGGAGCCATGACGCGAGCGCGCGCCTCGAGTTCTGCGAGCTGTGAGCTCAGCGCCGAGCGGGCTAATGCCAGGCCAGATTCAAGCGCTGTATCAACGCGCACATTGAACCAAGACTCAATTGAGCGCGCCATGAATTGAATCGAAACTCCGTAGATTAAGGCGCCAGGCAAGACACCAATCAACGCAAAAGCCAGCGCGAAACGCGCAGTCAGGCGTGCACCAAACTGTCCGCGTCGTAACTGGGCGACCAACCGAATCGTCAACGCGACGACCCAGATGAACAATGCCAAAGCCAAGGCGCCGTTTAGCCAAAGCAATAAATCTTGATACCGCGCAACGAGCGAAGCATTCCCGGTCGACCACGCCAACAACGCGAACAGGCCCAGCGCACTAAAGATGCCGACTACGAGTGCGATGCGCAGAAACGTGTTCATTTCGCTGGCTCCGCCGGCCGGATTGAAAAATCAAAGGTTGCCCAAGGGCTCGCCATCGACCAGGCTCCTCGATTACGAGCATCAAGCTGTAGCGGACGCGCCATCTGACTGGTGTCCAACCGAACGCGTACCTTGCCCTCGTATTTAACATCGCGCTCAAACCGATCGACCGGCGCAATCGGCCAGCCTCGGACTTGCTTAATGACCTGAAGCGCATCTTCTTTTGTTGCGGTGGGCAGGAACAGGTCTCCTGTCGCCACGCGCCATTGCTGCGTCAAGTTGTTGTATATCAGTCGCCGACTCAGAGTCGCCTGCACCAGGACTTTGTCAAACCACCACCACCGCGGAGCGCTAATTTGCACGTCGTACGTAAAGTAGAGCGGCACACCGTGCTCTGCTGCTTCAAGCACACTGCGACTCAAATCCAGTGCCAGGTCTAAATCCATCGTAAGCTGGCCGTCCTGGGGTAAAGGCTCGATCGTTAAGATCCGAGCCTCGGAGGCGCGTGCCACATTGATGCTGACGCAGGCAACGCACAGGAGCCATGCCGCCATCAGGCGCCAGCTTAGGATCCAAGGTATTGTGCGTGCCATCATTTCATTTTGCGTTTAACTGTTGCGAGTAAAGAGGGCGTAAAAGAAACCATCGTGACCCGCTGGATGCTCCGCATCAGGTCGGGACGGCAGCAACTGTCCGGGCGCAGGCAATCGCTTCGCTTGCGCGTGGCGCTTAGAGAACGATTCTGCCTGCATTTCTCCTTCTTGGGGGAATATCGAACAGGTTGCCATCAACAATTTTCCACCCGGCGCCACAACGCTCCAGAGGGCATCAAGAATTTCACGCTGCAATTTGGCCGTTTGCTGCACGTCACTTTCACGTCTAAGCCAGCGAATATCGGGATGGCGACTGACAATGCCAGAGGCCGTGCAGGGCAGGTCGGCCAACACCGCGTCAAAAGGCTTGCCATCCCACCAAAGGTGCGCGCGTGTGGCACTTTCTGCAACCAATTTAACTTTGGGGCTCAGAAGCCGCAGGCGCTCCAGATTTTGCTCCACGCGCGCCATACGCGTGGGATCAACGTCAAGCGCGGTCAATTCGATATCCGCCAATTCGAGCAAATGCGCCGTCTTCCCACCCGGTGCTGCACAGGCGTCCAGCACCCGCATCCCATCCTGCACCCCGAGCAATGGTGCAGCGAGCTGCGCGCCCGCATCTTGCACCGACCACCAGCCCTGCGCATAGCCCGGCAACGTTGTCACGGGACGCGGCACATCCAGCACAATGCCAGCCTCCCCGAAGGCTCTTGCGCCAATCTGCTCGCTAGCAAACGCCTGCATGACCGCTTCGCGCGAGCTTGCTCGGACATTTACCCGTAAGGTCAGGGGCGGATGCGCGTTCGCCGCATCCAAGAGCCGTTCCCACTGATCCGGATAGGCCTTGCGCAACGCCTCAACCCACCAGCGTGCGTGATTAAAGCGTACCTCGGGTGCGTCCGCCGTATCCGCCAACACTGCCTGACGCTCCCGCTGAAAACGTCGCAATACTGCATTGACCAAGCCCTTGAACGAGGCGGTGGAACGCTGTAACTGGGTTGCTGCAACCGCCTGATCAACTAAAGTGTGCGCCGCATAGACAGGCGTACCTGGCTCTGGGGGGTGCTCGCCAGCCCGTATTGAGGTCTCAAGTAACAACAAACTCAGACCGACCAGGGCATTTAACGTTGCGCTCGGAGGCTCGCGTTCAACCAGAGTATGGCGCAAACCCATGGCAAGCCCCCAGTTGCGCATTGCAAAAAAGCTCAATGCCTGCGCAGAGGGGCGGACGTTAGACGGTAGCTCAGCAAGGGCCTCGGTCAGGGACTGACCGGACTCAACACCAGCGATTGCACTGGCGGCGGCGAGCAAAGAATGGGATAGAGCGGGAGCGGCAGTGTTCATAGTTGGATTGTAGGGGCTTAAAGTGCCACTGCGGACATGCGGCGCAAGGTAAAATCCGAGTCTCTCTCATGCGGGCGTTGGCCCGTCAGGCGGCACATCATGTCATCCCCAAAAGTCGGTTTTGTCAGCCTTGGTTGTCCCAAGGCACTCGTAGATTCTGAGCGCATACTTACGCAACTGCGCACTGAGGGCTATCAAATTGTGCCTGACTACGACAATGCCGACGTGGTGGTCGTCAACACCTGCGGCTTTATCGACAGCGCAAAAGCAGAATCTCTCGACGCAATTGGCGAAGCGATCGCTGAAAACGGACGCGTGATTGTCACGGGCTGTATGGGCGTTGAAGAATCCGTCATCCGCGCCGTCCATCCGAGCGTGCTGGCCGTCACCGGGCCACAGCAATACGAACAAGTGGTACGTGCCGTTCACGAGGCGGCGCCCCCAAGCGCAACGCACGATCCATTTACCGATCTTGTGCCGCCCCAAGGCATCAAACTCACGCCGCGTCACTACGCCTATCTAAAAATATCGGAAGGCTGTAACCACCGTTGCAGCTTTTGTATTATCCCGTCGATGCGAGGCGATTTGGTGAGCCGTCCTGTGGGCGACGTGCTCGACGAGGCGCAACGACTTGCAAAAGCAGGGGTTAAAGAATTACTCGTTATTTCACAGGACACCAGCGCGTATGGGGTCGATGTCAAATACCGCAGCGGTTTTTGGAATGGCCGGCCTGTTAAAACCCGCATGACCGAGCTCTGTTCAGCCCTGTCTGAACTGGATATTTGGGTCAGACTGCATTACGTATACCCCTATCCAAGCGTGGATGAAGTCATTCCACTGATGGCGCAAGGCAAGATCCTGCCTTATCTGGATATTCCCTTTCAGCATGCCAGCCCCCGCATCCTGAAAGCGATGAAGCGCCCGGCCTTCGAAGACAAAACGCTTGCGCGCATTCATCGCTGGAGAGAAGAATGTCCAGACCTCACGTTACGCTCAACCTTTATTGTTGGCTTTCCTGGCGAAACCGAAAGTGACTTCCAATACCTGCTCGACTGGATGTCGGAAGCGCAACTGGATCGCGTAGGCTGCTTTCAGTACTCACCCGTCGACGGTGCGCCCGCCAATGCCTTGGAAGGCGCCGTGCCTGACGAAATTAAACAAGAACGCTGGGACCGATTTATGGCTCACCAGCAAGCAATTTCGACCGAGCGGCTCGC